>JALFQD010000071.1 GCA_022785265.1 Clostridium sp.
GGAGATGTTGGTAAAAAGCTTCATACAGCAAGAAGTCGTAATGACCAAGTAGCATTAGATATGAGATTGTTTGCTAAAGAAAAGGCTCAGTCAATTGTAGAATTAGTTAGCAATCTTAAAAAAACAATAAAAGAAAAAGCAGATGAAAATCCTGTTATAATGCCTGGATACACACATCTTCAAAGAGCACAAGTTGTAACATTTAAACATCATTTAATGGCATATTATAGCATGTTTGATAGAGATGAAAAAAGAATTCTTAATGCTTTAGAAATATTAGATGAATCACCACTTGGATGTGGGGCATTAGCAGGAACAACTCATAATATTGATAGAACAATTACTCAAGAAAAGCTTGGCTTTAAAAGAGTGGTTACAAACTTTATGGATGGAGTAAGTGATAGAGATTATTTGCTTGAGCTTATGAGTGATTTTTCAATTATAATGATGCATTTAAGCAGATTAAGTGAAGAACTTATCCTTTGGAATAGTAAGGAATTTGATTTTGTAGAGATTGACGATTTATATACTACAGGAAGTTCAATAATGCCTCAAAAGAAAAATCCAGATGGAGCAGAACTTATACGTGGAAAGACTGGAAGAGTTTACGGAAATTTAATGGGACTTTTAACAGTTATGAAGGGAATTCCTTTAGCATATAATAAGGATATGCAAGAAGATAAGGAAGGGTTCTTTGATAGTGTAAAAACAATAGAAATGTGTCTTCAAATAATGGAAAGAATGATTTCAACCTTAAAACTTAAAGAAGAAAACATGAAAAAAGCAGTTCATGGAGGATTTTTAAATGCAACTGAAGTGGCAGATTATCTTGTTAATAAAAATGTTCCATTTAGAGATGCACATAGTATAGTTGGAAAGATTGTTATTTACTGTGAAGATAACAATAAGGCCATTGAAGAATTAACATTAGAAGAACTTAAAAAGTTCTCAGAAGTTATAGACTCTGATATATATAGCTTTATAGATTATGAAAATATATTAAATAAAGGTATAAAGAAAAATTTAAAATAATAAGAAGGGAGTTGTGAAAAAATGATTTTTCGTTTTTTCACAGCTCCTTTACTTACTGTAATAATTGTTTCTTCTAAAGTCTTATTTTTCTATATATCCCGTTACTTTTTCAGTATACATATCATCTGTTATAGGTTGATATCTTTTCCCATCATAGTCATCTGAAAAACCATTATAAGCTTTGTAAACTTCTCCTGTATCAGTATCATATACCCTTTCATAGCCAAGAGTTGCATCACTTTGTTTTTGGCTCATAATATCATATGATTTTTGTCTATTTTCCCAAGCTTGATTATAAGAGTCGTATGCTTGTTGCATTTGAGCATTTATAGCAAGTGCTTGTTGTGTTTGAGCATTCCCATCATCTATCGTTTGCTTAACATAGCTATCAGTAAATTCAATTGAATTAATTGATTGTGATAAAATATCCATATAATTTATAAAATTATCTTTATCCGCAGTAATTGCCATAATATCATATACCATATAATAAGAATAATCTACATTAAAAGCATATAAATTACCAAAATCAACAATTGATGCTAGAAATAAACCTTCACCTTCTTTACCATTATCACCAGTAAATGTTCCTCTTAAAACTTTACTATCTAAGGCTAAAGATTTCATAGATGCATTTGACTCAGCTTCTTCAATTTTAGTAAAATTACTAAATTTAGGGAAATTAACTCCTGCAAATTCCGTTTCCATGTTTTTTTCATAAGTTGCAATTTCATCAAATTTTTTGTAAAAGTTTTCTGTTGTTGGAGGATCTAAAACAATAGTTTCTGTAAATATTCTCCATGCTTCTGCATTGCCAAGTGATGCATAATCTTTCCAATACTGTTTTCCAGCATCACTTTTTAGTAAAGGTTGCATTTTTAATTGTAAAAATATTTGATTATTAGAATTGTTTTGATCATATACTCTAATTACATAATACATACCCATGCCCGCAGCATCTACTTTCCAACCAGCAGGTTTTTTCATACTAAATACGGAGTTTGAATAATCTTCTAAATTTAATGTACTTGCCTCTGTTTTAGTAATTTTTACATTATCATTTGTAAGTAAATCAATTTTATTATTATTATTGTTATTGGTTTCAATGTTACTTGTTTCTTTATCTTTAAGCAATAACACTAAAACTAGAGATATTGCTAATATTATAACTAAAGCAATTAATACTATAAACACTATTTTTTTATTCTTAACCTTTTTCATAATAGCCTCCTATTTTTCCTTTCGAAAATAAAGACTAGCCATTAATAATTAGTCCTTATATTGATAATTTTTAATTTACATCTAAATAAGATGAAATTTTATAACCAGTTGCTTTTTCTTCATAATTTTTTCCTCCTTACCTCTAATATTATTTTATCATATTATATATTAGGTTTTATATATTTTACCAAATTTTCCGTGAAATTTTGGTAATTGTTTTTTTGTTAATTTTATGATATGTTATAATAATTAATTATTATTGATTTCGGAGGTATTTAATGAATTTTTGTGAACAATTAAATAAATATATAGAACAATTGGAATGTTCTTCTAAAGAACTCGTTATAGCATCTGGTTTGTCTTCTACCGTTATTAGCCGTTATCGTAATGGTGAAAGAACTCCAAATATAAGAAGTAAGCAATTAGAACAATTAGCAGATGGTCTATATAAGATTAGTCAAAATAAAAATATAAATTTAACTCGAAATGAAATTTATAATGTTCTATCTAGCACTTTAAAGGATATTGCTATTGATTTTGAACAATTAAGCAAGAATTTTAGTGCCATTCTTTTGAACTTAAATATAAGTATAGCTGATTTATCTCGAGCTATTGGTTATGATGCTTCTCTTCTTTCTAAAATTCGTTCAGGAAATAAAAATCCATCAAGACCTCAAGAATTTGTTGAATCTGTATGTAATTTTATTGTTACAAAATATAGATCTGAAAATGATAAGAAATCTATTTCACTTCTTATAGGTTGTTCTCTAAAAGACTTAAATAATATTTCTAATTATTTTAATGAATTGTCAAACTGGCTTTCTAGTAATTCAGTTCCAAGTAATAATAAAATTGATACATTTTTGAATAATTTAGATAACTTTGATTTAGATAAATATATAAAGTCAATACATTTTGATGAAATGAAAGTTCCTTTTGTTCCATTTTATAAATTTGGTTCAAAAACCTATTATGGAATAGAAGAAATGAAACAAGGAGAATTGGACTTTTTCAAAGCTACCGTACTTTCAAAATCTAATGAACCTATTTTTATGTGTAGTGATATGCCTATGAATGATATGGCGGAAGATGTAGATTTCGGAAAAAGGTGGATGTTTGCTATTGCAATGACATTAAAAAAAGGTCTTCATTTAAATATAATCCATAATCTTAATAGACCTTTCAATGAAATGATGTTAGGACTAGAAAGTTGGATTCCAATTTATATGACAGGTCAAGTTTCTCCATATTATTTAACTGGATTGCAGAACTCTATATATTGCCATCTTAATTATGTATCAGGTACTGTTGCACTTACTGGTGAATGTATTAAAGGCTATCATAATAAAGGAAAATATCATTTAACAAGTAACAAAACTGATGTTGCATATAATAGAACAAAATCTGAATGTTTACTAAATAAAGCAAAATCGCTTATGGATATTTATCGAATAGAAAATAAAAATGCTTTTGATGCTTTTATTTCATATGATGCAAATATTGAAGGACATCGCAGAAGAATTTTATCTTCACTTCCTATTCATACAATTTCTGATAAGTTACTTTTGAAAATTTTAAAACGAAATAAAGTTAATGATGAAAATATAAAAGCAATACAAGATTCTGTAGAAAAACAGAGAGATATGATTCAAAAGATTTTAAAGAATAATATTTTAGAAGATGAGATAGTACAATTATCAGAAGATGAATTTGTAAATTATCCTCCTTTTCTTTCTCTTTCAGATAGTTTCTATGTTAATGACATTTGTTATAATTACGAAGAATATTTAGAGCATTTAAATGATACAAAAAAATATATGAGTAGTCATAATAATTATAAAATTTTAAAGAATAAGACAAATACATTTAGAAATATTAACATTACTATCCATTCTGGTAAATGGGTAATGATTTCAAAAAATACTCATCCAGCAATTCATTTTGTTATACATCATCCTAAACTTCGTGATGCTATTGAAAATTTTATTGCACCAGTTGTAGAATAAATTTAGATGAATTAAGGGGTTGTGAAAAAATGAAAAATCATTTTTTCATAGCTCCTTTTTTCTTAGTTAAGTCTTTTATTAATTTTTTCAAGAAAATATGTTAAAAATACTGTTAAAGCATAATCATATATTAAAAATACAACATTAGCACATATTATAAATAAGTAAATACTCATATTAATATTAAAATATGATAAAAAATTATTAATGAAAAATAATCCTAATATAAGTAAAATATTAAAATATATAAGCTTAAGTAAGATTTCTAATGAAATTTTATTTATTTTTTCAATGAAAAATTTTACAATTCCATAAATTCCAAATAAGAATATATACATTAAAGCATAGTTAATTGGAAGAAAGAAAAAGCTTAGTGCTGATGTTCCTATGTATACAAAAAATGCAGTTTTTAAATTTCCTCTTACAATGGCAATTGGAATTAAACAAGAAGATAGTGTTAAAAGAGCAAGGGTATTTATTGGTATTATAGTTGTTAAATATAAAATTACAACACCTAAAGTTATTAAGATTCCTCCAAGGGTAATGTTTTTAGCCTTCATTTTAATCACCTCTTTTATTTTAGCAACATCCTATAAGATCTCCTCCTAAACATTCACAAAATGAATCAAGACACCATAAATTCATGCAACAATTACAAGCATCATCTGCATCAGAAGTTGTTCTATAATAGGGATTACTATAATTTGTTCTTCTTGATTGTAATTGTTCTAAAGTTTGCCTATATTCAAGGTTATTAGGGTCCATTTGAGTTGCTTTAATTAAATAATTTCTTCCAGAATCAAACCATCCTTTATTTATTTGAACTATTCCCATTAAAAAGTTCCATTCTGCATTTCTGTTAGTTACTTTATTTAAAATATTTTCAGCAGTTATAATGTCTCCTTTTTGAATAAATGCTCTTACAGCAACTAAATTCTGAGAATAGCTTGAAGAATTTCTAGAATTAGAGTTATTACTACTATAACTTGAAGAATTACTTGAGCTTGAGTAAGATGAGTTATAAGCTCCATTATTTTTTGTAAGCATATCATAGGCTTCATTTATTTCCACCATCTTTTTTTGTGCAAGTTCTTGAAGAGGATTATCTTTATATTGGTCTGGGTGGTATTGTTTAACTAGCTTTCTATAAGCTTTTTTAATTTCTTCTTGAGATGCTCCTGGTTTTACACCTAGGACTTCATATGGATTCATTTTTAAGGTCACTTCCTTTGTTTTTGTTTACTACTTTTAAGTACTTATCCATCATACCTAAATTTATAATATTTTCTAATATGCTTTTGTTCTTTTTTATTGGTAGTTTGTTTAGATATTCTCTTAAATTATAGCCACAATTTAAAATGTTAAACTCTAATCTTTTTTGTATGGTTTTAATAAAGTTATTATAGTCTAGATTATTCTTATTAAAAAGATAATTTATAGGATTAAATTTATTTTTGTTTATATCATCTTCTAAATCATCTAAAGCATCAATTAAATATATCCATTTACCAAGAAAATATCCTAAATTATAAAGATTTCTTCTTGTTTCTTCAGAGTCTTCTGCTATTTTTTCAGGATACATTTCTAAAATTTTTCCAACTATTTTTCCAAATGGTTCACATATTTCATCTAAAGATTGAAAGTTTTTGCTTGATTCAAATTTATTAAGTATAGTAAGATTTTCTTTTATTATATCATTAATTAAATTAATTGATTTAGGAAATTTCTTTTTATAGGGATATAATATTAAAGAAAAACTTTTGCTTTTTAAATTTTTATCATCCATCACATCATCTAAAAGTTTAAAGTAAACAAGAGATATATTCATGTAAGAAGAATAATCTAAAGCTTTATTGTTAAAGATAATAGGCTTTTTAGAGCAAGGATGAAGAATACATCTTTTTGTTTTAAATTCTAGTTTATTTTCATTTAAACTATCCAAAATTATGGCTAAAAAAGTCATATCATAATTTAATGCCATTCTTGGAATATTTCCAAAATTTTTTTTGATGGTAAAACAAAGACTGCAATAATAACTTTTAAATAAATTATATTCTTTAACTTTAAGCTCAGAAATCAAAGGCTTTACATAGCCAAACACTTTTTTAAAGACCTCCTTAATTTTATAAAATCTATTATACATAAATAAATATTTTTTCACAATGAAAATATTGAGTAAATTTTTAATTTTTAGTATAATTATTGAAATAAAGAATGTGAGGTGATATATATGAGTGAGTTTATAGAGTTTAAAGATGTTAAAAAGGTTTACAAAATGGGAGAGGTTGAAATAGAGGCCTTAAGTGGAGTAAATTTTTCTATAAAAAAAGGAGAATTTGTTGTAATTGCAGGAGCTAGTGGAGCAGGAAAAAGTACAATATTAAATATATTAGGAGGAATGGACACTCCTACAAGTGGAGAGATATTTGTGGATAACTCAGAAATAAGTAAATATTCACAAAAAGAGCTTACTACATATAGAAGATATGATATAGGATTTGTCTTTCAGTTTTATAATTTAGTACAAAATTTAACTGTAGTTGAAAACGTTGAGCTTGCAACAGAGATATGTAAAAATCCTCTTGATATAATGGAAACAATAGAAGCTGTTGGTTTAAAAGACAGAAAAGATAACTTTCCAGCACAACTTTCAGGAGGGGAGCAACAAAGAGTTGCAATAGCAAGGGCTTTAGCCAAAAATCCTAAGCTTCTTTTATGTGATGAGCCAACAGGGGCTTTAGATTATAATACAGGAAAAGCAGTATTAAAACTTCTTCAAGATACTTGCAGAAAATATAAGATGACAGTTATCGTTATAACACATAATCTAGCATTAACTCCAATGGGCGATAAGGTTATAAAGGTTAAGAATGGAAAAGTAAGCTCAATTACAATTAATGAAAATCCAACTCCTGTTGAAAGGATTGAGTGGTAATATGAAGAAGACTTTATTTAAGGATACTTTTAGAGAAATAAAAAAATCTTTTGGAAGATTTTTATCTATTTTTGCTATAGTAGC
>JALFQD010000116.1 GCA_022785265.1 Clostridium sp.
TAGAAGATAATCATTTAAAGATTCAACAAACTCTGTGTTTTTAATAATGGCTACCTTATCATCCTTATGCATTAAGTATCCATTAAAGTCATAGGTTTCATGCTTAGAATATTTGTTAAGGATATTAGATAAATCCATAGATATATTCCTCCTAAAATAAATTTATAAAATTATTATAAATAAAATAAGAAGCTATTTGAATATTAATTTTTATATTAATGATATATAAATGTGAATTTCACAGTTTTCTAAAGTACCACCTGGTTGATATTCTTCAAAGTCACAACTATATTTTCTAGGTAAATCCATATTCCAAAGTTTTCCCCAGAATTCAGCTACATCTTTTTTACTATCTCCTTTAACAATAAATTTTGCATATTTACCAGCTGGAATAATTCTATTTTCAAAGTTAAGATTTTCTTTGCTTACCTCAGTACAAACTACAACATCATAGTCATTATTAAAGTCTCCTTCATAATTTGTGTATAATCCAATAGATTTATCATTAACTTTATTTTCAATAGATGCATATATTCCTTCACCAAAGAATTTTCCCCATAATGCTCCTATTTTAGCACTCATGTCTTTATCTTTGTTGCTTGTTCTTACAGAAATTCCTGTAATAATTTTTTCTTCAAGATTTACAATTTCATAATTCATAAAAATCACTCCTTAAATTTAGTGATAGTGTAAAAATTACATACACCATCAAATTAGTCTTTAGACTTTATATAAGAAGTATAGTATAGCTAATATGACATAAGTATGTCATATTAAGAATAAATTTTTATCAATTTATTTAATCTTTCTTTTACTTCATTTTTAATATTTTCAGGTTCAAGAACTTCTAATTTATCACCATAAGAAAGAATATAGCTATAAATCCATTGATTATAAGGAAAAGTAGAGTCAATTATAAAGTTTCCATTTGAAAGAACTTTAATATTTTCTTCTGAAAATTCATCATAAACCCTATAAGCCATAGAAGAATGAATTTTTAATTTTATATTTATCATTTTAAGTGTATTATCATTAGATGAAATGGAAAATTTATATTCTTTTCTTTCAAAAGTTTCTTTAAGTGTAATAATATTTTTCATTCTACTTATTTTAAATATCCTAAAATCATTTTTTAATCTGCAAAAAGCATAAATATACCATGCTTGTCCTTTAAATATAAGCTTTATTGGTTCAGCAATTCTATTAGATTTTTTACCATGAGAGTTAAAATAATCAAACTGTATAATATTACAATTAAAAATTGATGATTTTAAAATTTGGAATATATCACATTGAGTTTTATTGTTTCCCCAGTTTGAAAAATCTACATCAATCCATTCAATATTTTCTCTATGAAAAAGATTTGTTAATCTTTTCAATGTATAATCAGCATTTGGATAATTTATAGACTTTAATCCAGAAAGGCTTACTAAAATATTGTTTTGTTCCTCTTCAGATAACAAGGCTTTATTAAGAATGAACTCTTCAACTAAAGATATTCCTCCTCCTTTTCCTTTGGTAGTATATATAGGAATCCCAGCTTCACAAAGAGTATCAATGTCTCTATAAATTGTTCTTTGAGAAACTTCAAATTTTTCTGAAAGATATTTAGCTGTTACAGACTTTTTATTTAATAAAATGTATACTATTTGAAATAATCTATCAATTTGCATAAAAAACCTCTCTATTTATCAAAAAAACTGCCTAATTTTAGTTAGACAGCTTAAAATTTTATAAAATATATGTTAATGAAGGAATATTTTTAATACACTTGCATTACCTACGAAGGAATTTGCATATACTATAAGTAAGAAATTATTCCATTTAGATACTTACTTTTAGTGTAGGTAGAACAAAGAATGCTCCAACCAGTAAATAATATACTCCGTTAAACAAAAATATTTTCTAAATAATATTATATAGGAAATTTGGTATTTATTAAACAGAAAATTATATTGTTTCACAAAAGTACATATTAATTTTGAAAATATATGGCTAAATAAAAATACTGGGGAGCAAAGACACTTTTTTTGGCTTTAGCCTTCATCTTCTATTAAGGCACCTAGCTTAACAGATATTATAGTATTTAGTTTATTAATAGAAGAAGATAGGGAATGTAGCTGTTTTTCTAATCTTATTAAAAGATAGGTACTTACAGCCATTGGAAATCCTATATTTGTAATTAACTCAACTAATTCACTTATATCCATAAAATCACCTCCTTTAACCTTTTTATATGAAGTAAAGCTTAGAAATTACTTAATAAACTAATATAATTTCTTGAGAATATGAAAAAAAGATTATTTGTGATAAAATTATATGGACAATTATTTAAGTATTTGTAAAAGTAAATAGTTTACATAATATATATTGATTAAGTATTGTAAAGTAACAGATTTATCTAGTTTGTAAAAAATTAGGCTACATAATATATGTTATAAAAATAAGGTAGGAGTGAAGATATGAAGAATAAGAATATTTTTTGGGGATTATTATTTCTAATGATAGGATTATTATGGATATTTAATAATGCTTTTGGAATTAAAATATTTAATAAAGAAAATTTTTGGCCAGTATGTGTGCTAATGCCAGGTTTATGCTTTGAGATAACTTATCTTATAACCAAGAAAACACCAGTGATGCTTATTCCAGGAGGAATATTGGTTGTTGTTGGAACTTTATTTTTATTTGAACAGTTTACAGGTTGGAAATATGTAGATAAAACTTGGCCTATATATCCATTAGCAGTTGCAATTGGGTTATTTCAATTTTATGTAGCAACTAAAAAGAAAGCACTTCTTGTAGCAGTAATTATATTAGCATTAATTTCTTTAGGATGTTTTTCTTTCACTTTATTTGGAGATGTTTTTAGCATTATAGAAATGACATATTTAGTTCCTGGTATATTAATAATTGTTGGACTTATATTATTATTTAATGCTAAAGGAAAATAAAGTATGAGTGTGAATTTATTAATTTATCGATAAGGTACAAGTCAACACAAAGTAATAATTTACACTTTCTAACTATATGAAAAGCAGCAAAAATATTTAAGGTATTTTTGCTGCTTTTAAGATTGTAATATGTAAAAATAATTATGGTTTCTATATACTTAAAAAATATTTTAAAAATGTTAAGTCATCAGTAAGTTCTGGATGAAATGATGTTGCTATCATATTATCTTGTCTTACAGCAACTATATTATCATTTACTTCACATAAAACTTTAACATTATCTTTTACTTCAGTTATAAAAGGAGCTCTTATAAAGACAAGCTCTAAAGGATTTTCAGAAACCTTTTTTATAACTTTTTTTGTTTTAAAACTATCTATTTGAGTTCCAAAAGCATTTCTTCTTACTTTT
>JALFQD010000128.1 GCA_022785265.1 Clostridium sp.
TAATTGAACAAGCTCTTAGAAAAAATAAAAAAATTTTTGGAGGGAAAAAATATGAAAGTAAAAAACAAAATCAAACAAATTCTTTCAATCATTGTCACAGCTATGATGATGATGAGCCTATTTACTGTTAATGCATTTGCAATGAGTACTGGAGTTGGAACAGAAGAACCTATTAAAAAAGATGCAACAACAGGAAAAATAACTATTACAAATCCTACTTCAGCTCCTAATGCAGTATATACAGCATATAAGGTATTAACTGCTCATTATGTAGAAGGTCAAAGCACATATTCATATACTGTAGATAATGCATTTAAGAGTATAATTGATACTGAAGCTGACCCAAGTTCTACTGTAAAATATACAGTTAAAAGAACAGGAGAAATTGTAAATAAAGGAACTGATACAGTAGCAGATAGTTATTTACTTGCAAGAGAGATAGAAAAAGTAATAAATACTGCTGGATTTGCTGGTGATAGCCAAGTACTTACAAGTGGAACAGCAGACTTACCTATTGGTTACTATGCTGTTTTACAAACTGGTTCATCTGATGAAGATGCATGGGTTGCAACTGCTCCAATATTAGCAGCAGTTCCAGCATTCGGTAGTTCAGTAGATAAATTCTTCTATCAACAAACAATAGATCCTAAGGGAAATGAAATAACTGTTGATAAGAATATTGTTCAAGAAACTGTAGGAACAACAGATTTACAATCTAATAGTTATTCAGTAAAAAAAGATGATGCAAGTGTTGGTGATATTCTTACTTATGAATTAAAAGCTGATGTACCACATTATACAGTAGAAGGTTCTGAAACTGGAGTTCCAGCATCATATGATGAAAGTAAGATAGTATTTGAATTAATAGATACATTAAGTTCAGGTTTAACATATAAAGGTAGTATTGAAGCACATGGATATTTAAATGATGCTGATACAACAGGTACAGATATTACAAATAAGTTAGTAAATCCACCAGTAGCATCAACAGAAGAAAATTATATTCCTACTGGTGATACTGAGTTAAAATTTAGTTTTAACGGAAAATATTCAGATATAAAAGCTTATAAATATATAAAAATTACTTATAAAGCTCAAGTAAATAAAAATGCTGTAATTGGTGCATCTGGTAATCCAAATGAAGTTAAATTACATTATACAGTAAACCCTTCTAAAAACACAGATACTAATACAGACAAAATAACAACTGTAACTTATAGCTATAATGTAGCTATTAAAAAGATAGATGCTTCAGGTAATGAAATAACAACTGATTCTGTAGAATTTGAATTATACAGAAAAGTTGGTACTGAATATGTTCTAGTTAAGAGTCTAGGTAAAGATTCTACTGCAACAATTGATTCTACTACTGGAAAAATTACTTTTACAGGAAGTGCTACATTAACAGGTCTTGATGCAGGTGAGTATAAGTTAAAAGAAGTAAAGGCTCCAAGTGGATATACTCTTCCAGCAAACCCAGACACTTACTTTACAATAGTTGCAGGTAACACAGATGGAAATTTAGATGGTAGTCATACAGTTACAGGAACAACTGTTGATACTACTGATAACTTAACAGTAAAAGTTACAAATACTCAAGGTGTAACTCTTCCTCAAACAGGTGGAGCTGGTACTTGGATGTTCACAATTGGTGGTCTTGTATTAATGGCTGGAGCAGTTGTAGTATTCATGGCTACTAGAAAGAAAAAAGCTAACTAGTTTTAAACAAAAAAATTAAAGAAAATCTATAAAAAGGGATGGGGGAAACCTTATCCCTTATTTTTTTGTAGAAGTGGAGAGAATTTATGAAAAGAAAGTTGTCAATTATTCTTATGTCATTAATATTTTTATCAGGATTTGGAATTATGCTTTATCCTGTAATTAGTAATGCTTATATGGAACATCAACAGAAGATTATAATTAACAGTTATGAAAAAAAAGTTGAAAAAATGCCCGAAAATACTAAAAATGAAGAGTTAGAGCGTGCAAGTGATTATAATAAACTTTTAATTGGAACTGCTATTGTAACAGACCCTTTTGACCCAGAAGCTCAAAAAAGGCTTGAAGAAAGCTCTGATTATTTTAATATTTTAAATCTTGATGAAAAAGGTTTAATGGGTTATGTTGTTATTCCTAAAATAGATGTTAATCTTCCTATATATCATGGAACTTCTGAGGAGGTTTTGCAAAAAGGGGTTGGGCATTTACAAAACACTTCTCTTCCTGTTGGTGGAGAAAGCACTCATGCTGTACTATCAGGTCATACTGGTCTTTCTTCTGCAAAGCTATTTACTGATTTGGATAAGCTTGAAGAAGGAAATATATTTTATATAAAAACTTTAGGGGAAACTTTTGCTTATGAGGTAGACCAAATAAAAATAGTAGAGCCACATGAAACTTCAGATTTATTAATTGAATCTGGTAAAGATTATATAACTTTAGTAACTTGTACTCCATATGGTATAAATTCACACCGTTTATTGGTGCGTGGAACTAGAATTCCTTATACAGAAGAAGTTGAAAAAGAGATTAAGAAGGAAGAAAAAGAAAAGGTAGGAAGCACATGGCGTGATGAGTACTTCAAAGCTTTAGCCGTTGGATTAGGTGGATTGGCTATCTTAGGAATTATCTTTATAATAGTTGTACTTATTAAAAAGAAGGGAAGGAAAAAAGAATGAAGCAAAAATTAAAATTGATTTTTGTAGGCTTAATGTTTATATTAGGCTTAGTTCTTTTTCTATATCCTTTAGCTAATAAATATGAGAATAAAGTAGAAGTTGAAGAAACCAAAAAGAATTTTGAAAAAACAGTAGAAAAGCTACATGAAGAATCAAATGATGAAGAAAGTCCTTTAAATAGATTATATAGTGATATGAAAGCTTATAATGAAAAAATTTATAAAGATAATCAATCAGATTTAAAGGACCCTTGGTCATATCAGCAGAGTAGTTTTGATTTAACTCAGTATGGAGTTGAAGATAATATAATTGGTTATATTACAGTTCCTCATATGGAAATAGAGCTACCAATATATTTAGGTGCAAATACTGATAATATGGCAAAAGGTGCTGTTCATATGAGTCAAACTTCTCTTCCAATTGGTGGTGAAAATACTAATTGTGTAATAGCTGCCCATAGAGGTTATAAAGGAATTCCTATGTTTTGTGATATTGAAATCATGGAAATTGGTGATGAGGTTATAATTAAAAACCTTTGGGAAACTTTAAGATATAGAGTTTCAGAAATAAAAATAATTAATCCAACAGATTCTCAAGAAGTTCTTATAAGGCCAGGAAAGGATATGGTAACTTTAATAACATGCCATCCATACACAAAGCATTATAAAAGATATGTTGTTTATTGTGAAAGAGAAAAAGATAATGAAGAAGAAGTAAACAATCAAACAATAAGCACAGAAACTGCTACCTCTTCAAAAGAAGATAAACCTAAAAAATTGTCAGAATCTCAATATAAAATATTATTTGACAGATATTCTCCTTTAGCAGGAGTAATAATAATGGGAGTTTTACTTGTTACAATGATATTTACTGGAAAAAAGAAATAACAGAAAATTAAAATATTAGGTAGTTGATAATATTCGACAAAAGGTATAAATAATATATATTAATGAAAATAAAAATAAAAAAAATAAGTGTAAAATTGTAAAATAATTGAATAAAATATAGTTTTATGTTATAATTATAAATAAATATATAATTATTTTACTTTATTTTTATAAATGTAAATATTCTAGTGGAGTATTTATTTACTAATAATTAAATATTTGGATTTTTATGAAGAGTAGGTAAAATGATATAGTAATTGTTGAAAAAATTTTCTATATAAATGTTAACTTTAAGAGCAAATTAAACAAGCTCTTACAATAAAATTTTGGAGGGGGAAATTATGAAAATCAAAAACAACATTAAAAGAATTTTATCAATTGTTGTTAG
>JALFQD010000158.1 GCA_022785265.1 Clostridium sp.
TTTGGAGTTACAAAAGTATCTACAACTGATGTGCCAGAATATCCTATAGTCTTAGCTATAGTGTCTAAATCTAATAATTCTGCTTGAGATAATCTTTGAATATCTTTATATATTTCATTTGCTTTAGCTTTTTTATTTTTATAATCTTTTATTATTAAAACTCCATCTCTTTCTACATGTCTAACAAGTTCATCTAACTGCATAGAAATAAGTCTTCCTTCATTTCCAAGTTCTAATATATAAATATTAATTTCCTCAACAATTCTCATAACCATTTCTGTTCTTTGAATTGCAGTAGCTACATCTAAAACTGTTGCTATCTCTTGAAATTCTAAAGAATTTAAGTTTTCTATGACTCTTCCCAAAACTGCCACATATTTTTCCAAAGTTTGAATTGCTTGATTTGCTTTTCCTAATATTACACTTGTATCTCTTAAAACATACTTTATATCACCTTTATACACAGTTATAATATTTCTTCTTTGTGATATTGCAACAACTACTTTATCTGTTTGTTTTGCTACCCTTTGAGCAGTTCTGTGCCTTGTTCCAGTTTCAAAAGTAGGTGTAGATGTATTTGGCACTAATTGAGTATTAGCACATACTATTCTTTTTAAATCTTCACTTAATACTATAGCTCCATCCATTTTTGCTAGTTCATAAATATAAGCAGGTGTATATTCTGAGTTAATTAAAAATCCCCCATCAACTACATCCATTACCTTTTCACTATCACCTAGTACAATTAATCCTCCAGTCTTAGCTCTTAATATGTTTTCAAGCCCTTCTCTTAAAGGTGTCCCAGGACACATAGATTTTAATATTTTTTTCAGTTCTAAGTCTTTTTCTATTCTCATAGATTCACCCACCTTTAAAATATTTTATTTATAACTTCTCTTAAGTTATTAACCCCTATAACCTTTATTCCCTTATTATTTATCTTCTCTAAATTTCTATATGGCATAATTACATATTCAAATCCCATTTTTTCAGCTTCATTTACAAGCCTATCAGCTGCATTAATAGGTCTTATTTCTCCTGTAAGTCCAACCTCTCCTATTATCATAACCTTAGGTAAAGAAATCCTCTTACTCTTCATGCTAGATAATAATGCTATTGCTAAACCTAAATCTGCTGTAGTTCCTTCTATGTTTAATCCTCCAACTACATTTACATATACATCTTGATTAAAAAATAAAATTCTTAGCTTTTTCTCTAAGACAGCTAATATTAAGCTTAATCTTTGATTATCTATACCTATTGCTGTTCTTCTAGGCATCACAGCTTTTGTTTCACTTACTAGAGCCTGTATTTCAACTAAGATAGGTCTTGTTCCTTCCATTATTCCAATTACAACAGAGCCTTCCTGATTAAAATTAGTGTCCTCTAAAAATATTCTTGATGGATCATAAATTTCCTTTAAACCATTTTCTCTCATCTCAAAAACTCCTATTTCACTAGTAGTTCCAAAACGATTTTTTATTGTTCTAAGAATTCTAAAATCTTCCGTTCTTTCTCCTTCAAAATATAGCACAGTATCTACCATATGCTCTAAAACTCTTGGTCCTGCTAATTCTCCTTGCTTAGTTACATGTGCA
The DNA here is from genome assembly GCA_022785265.1 of Clostridium sp. Classification (GTDB taxonomy): domain Bacteria; phylum Bacillota; class Clostridia; order Clostridiales; family Clostridiaceae; genus Clostridium. The sequence goes on from JALFQD010000158.1 coordinate 1,599, forward strand.
ACTATAAAAAAAGATATATTTTCATCTTTTCCTATTCTCATAATATGATTAGAACATTCTCTTACCTGAGATACACTTCCTGGAGCTGATGTCACTCCTTCTTTGTATATAGTTTGTATTGAATCTATTATTACAAATACAGGTTTTAACTGTTCAATATAAACCTGAACTGCATCTAGATTATTTTCAGAAACTATATATAAATCATTAGCATCTACATTAAGTCTATCTCCTCTAATTTTAATCTGTTCCTCTGATTCTTCTCCTGATACATAAAGTACTTTTCCATATTTCTTTGCTATATTATTTGCAGTTTGTAGTAATAAAGTTGATTTTCCTATTCCTGGGTCACCTGATATTAAAGTTAGTGAGCCTTTTACTAAGCCTCCTCCTAAAACTCTATCAAGTTCAACTATATCAGTCTTCATTCTCTGCTTTTCTCCAGACTTTATAGTACCTATACTTTTAGGTGCATTTTCTGGAAGCATTGTTTTCATAACTCTGTTTCTCACAGATTCTGTATTATTATCTTTTATTTCTTCAACAAATGAATTCCACGAATTACAAGAAGGACATTTACCAAGCCATCTAGGTGACTCATA
>JALFQD010000247.1 GCA_022785265.1 Clostridium sp.
AATTTAGAGATATAATTGGACAATCTAGATATGAAGATCCATTTAATCCAAATTCAGGAATAACTCATGATACTTCTGCAGTTTTAGGAAATAATAAGGCTACATTAGGTTCAACAGCATTTGCAACTGTAAAATTATATCGTGATTATACAACTTCAACTAAGGTACAAGTTATTAATAGATCTCAAATAACACAATATCCATTTGAATTAAGCAATGATGAATTACAAGTAGCAAGTACTCATGCTCAATGGTATCAGTTAAACTTAGAAGAAGAAGATTTAGTACCAGCATATAACTTAAAAGCAGATACTTTAAATGCAGGAGATGCTAGAAACTTCTATTATACTTATTCTAAAGGAAATATAACTTATTCAGGTGCAGGACATAGTAATATTAGTGGAGCTGAAGAATTAAAGTTATTTATAAATACTATGGTAAAAGCTATAAGAGGAGCTAACCAAGCACCAATATTAATGAATAAAAAGGAAGATGGAAATATAATTGGTGATGAAGTTATTAAAATAAATGCAGATAAAGAATTTAAGTTTGTTACTAATGTTTCTGATGACTCAAATCCAGGAGACCCAATAAATGTTACTGTAAAAACTAGTGATGGAGTAGTTCTTCATAATAATGAAACAGTTCCATATCAAAGAGGTGGAATAGATGTTTCTTCAACATTAAGCAAAGAATATTTAGAAAACAATGCTGGTAATACAATAACAATAGTAACAACAGCAACTGATAAATATGGAGAAACAACAACAGCAAGCTTTGATGTAAAGATATTATTAGGTTCTATAACAGTTAATCATGGAGCATATGAATTAGAATATAAAGATGCTAATGGTAACTTATATACATCTCAAAATAGAACAGAAGATTCATTAACTGCTGAAGAAAAACAACCAGCTATAAATGAATGGTTAGGAACAACTCCAATATCTAATTCAAGAATTTCATCTGGAATGAATGTAGCATATTATGCAAATGTTCCATTTGTAGCAACAACAACAGCTTATGCTAATACAGCCTTAACTCTTGAAGTTGATAGAAATTTAGGTGTTGATGGGGATGTAGTGGTTTATAGTAGAACAGGAGATGCACTTACAAGATTAGCAACTATGAACGAACAATCAGAAAATACTTATACTGTAGATTTAAGTGGATTAATTAGCCAAAAAACAGATATAGTTGTAAAATATGTAGCTAAGCCATTAATTCAACCAGAAGATACTAGTACTGTTACAGCAAATGGAATACAAACTTCAAGTGAAGGAGCAATAGAGTTTACTAATACAATTACAGTAAACATTGAAGGTGAAGATAAAGGAACTAAGAGTACAACAGTTACAGTTGGACGTGTAGTTTTAGATAGACCATTATTCTAAAAAATTTATAGAGAAACTCAAAAGAGAAATCTTTTGGGTTTCTTTTTTTATCTTTGAATTTTAGAATAGTTCACAAAGGAAATTTAGTATTGTATACTTAATAGTAAGATAAGAATTATTATATATATTGTGTTGGAGGAGATTTTATATGAATTTTAAGTTTCAAAATAAAGAGTATAATTTAAATGAAGAAAACTTAGATGCATTTTTTAATGATGAAGAAAATCCTATTAATACTATAGATGAAGAATTTATTTTAAATCTTTTAGAAGGAAAAAATTTAGATTTTGAAAAAGCTTATTATAGTTTTCCTTGTGAATATTGCAAAGATGAAACAAAGAAAAAGCCTTTTCCTTTTTTAGAATATCATTTTTATTTATATACTAAAGATAATAATTATGTAACTAATTCTTTAAAAGTTGAAGAAGAAGAAAGTTCTTTTGATGAATTAGAAAGGTTAGGAAAGGTAGATGATAGCTATATAGTAAGCATTATTGTTTGTATTGATTGTGGAAAATATTCAATAGAAATAGAAGAGTTTGAAATATAACTATGGTAAATAAAACCACTATGAAAGAATTTATATATATTTTAGAATAAGCTGATAGCAATTAGTAGTGAGGTTATAGTGGTGAATGAAGAAATTTTAGATAAAAACAATAAATAGTTAATTAAAAAAAACCTCAAAATAGGATATATACCATACTTTGAGGTTTTTCTTTATCTTAATTTTAAGATAGCAAGTGTTACTAATATAATTCCAGATATCCATGATAGATTGGTATTTATTTTTTTTACTATTTTATTGCCAATAATATGTCCAATAGAAATACAAATTAATCCTAAAATAAAGCATAAAATAATAGTTTGAATAAAGCTTACTTCTCCAAGGCTACTTCCAAAGCCTACTGCTAAGCTATCAAATGATAGAGCGATTGAAAGATAGAAGGCTTCTTTGGGAGAAAGTGTTTTTGATTTATCATAGTCTGCAATTGTCTCATCTGCATAAACTTGAAGAACAAAGTTCATATCAAATAGTTTAAATGTGAGGGGCTTGTCTAAACTCCTTTTCTTTTGAATAAAGGCTTTAAAAATCCCTTCAAATAATCTATATATACCAATAATAAATAATATAAAAAAACTTAGAATTACTGCTAAATTGTTTGGTAAAAATTCTTTTATAAAGCCTCCAAAGAATAGTGAAATTCCGAGCATTAATGCTCCTATAAGGCTTATTATAAAAGAAGATATAAATGGTATTTTAATTTTATTTGTGCCATAAGCTATGCTTGCAAAAAAAGCATCTAGGCATATGGAGGTTATTAAAAGTAGTGATTCTATCATTCATTTTTACCTCTGTGTACTAGTCTTATTATATACTATGGAGAAGTTAAAAAATCAGTTACTAAAAGTTTTACATAAAATAAATAATAATATATAATTAAGTTGAAAATTTAAGATGTATTTAGAAATTTTAAAATAATGGAGGATAAACATGTATAAAATTATTGCACTTGATATGGATGGAACTCTTTTAAATGAAAAAAAGGAAATTACTCCTAAAACAAAGGAAGCTCTTCAAAAGGCTAAGGATAAAGGTGTTAAGATTGTTTTAGCTTCTGGGAGACCAATAGAAGGTCTTTACAAGTATTTACATGAACTTGATTTAGTTCAAGATGGTCAATATGTTTTAAGTTATAATGGATGTTTGGTTCAAGAAACAAAAAGTAAGAAGATTATTTGTGAAATGGGTCTTAAGGGAAGTGACCTTTCTTATACATATGAAATAGCTAAAAAGTTAAATGTAAATATACATGCTTTTTCTGCAACAAGAGGACTTATCACTCCTAAAATGAATACATATACTAAATATGAAGCTGATATGAATGGGATTGAAGCAAGTGTTGTAAGCTTTGAGGACTTAGACCCTAGTGAAGATATAATTAAAATTATGTTTATAGATGAACCTGAAATTTTAGAAGAAGCTATAAAGAAAATTCCAAAGGAATTATATGAAAAATATACTGTTGTTAGAAGTGCTCCATTTTTCTTAGAGGTTATTAATAAGGAATCTAATAAGGGAGTAGGTTTAAAGGCATTAGCAGATAGTTTAGGTGTTAAAGAGGAAGAGGTTATTGCTTGTGGAGATGCTAGCAATGATTTAGCGATGATAGAATATGCAGGTTTAGGTGTAGCTATGGAAAATGCTACTGATGATGTTAAGGAAATAGCAAATTATCAAACAAAGAGCAATAATGAAGATGGTATTGCAGAGGTTGTAAATAAATTTATCTTATAAACGTTATTGTTAGCTTAATAAATTATATACAATTATTTAAATGATATAATTTTTTGATAGTATAAAATATTTTTTTGCTTAAAAATTTTTTAAGATATAGCATAAAGAAATATGAACATAAAATATAGATTTAATTTTACAAATCAATGAGTAAGGAGTTTATGCATAAAGAATTTTAATCACAATATATAGTACATTTTATATGATTAAAATATACTATATATTGTGAATATTTGATAATGCGACAGCTCCTTATGTTTTTGGTTATTGAAATTTTACCCTCCTAAAGTTATATCTTGGTAATTATACCATTCTAAAGCTTCTTGTAAATGTTCTGGTTTATAGTCTGGCCAGTAATCATCTATAACATAGAAGTCTGAATATACTGATTGTATTGGAAGAAAACCACTTAATCTTCGTCTTCCTCCCCATCTTATAATTAAGTCTATTCTTGAAACATTTTTTGAGTGAATAGTGTTTTGTATACTTTTTCTTGTTTGGTGACCATCTATCATATTTAGGTCCCATTCCCATCCATAGTTTATTAAAAAATTAACTCTTGTTTGTCCTGTGCCAAAAACTTGAGGAGTTGTAAAGATTTCTAACTCTTTTGGAAAAGAGGGAGATTTAGTGTTTCCAAGGACTAATATTTCTGCATTTTCTTTTGTTATTGTATATACAGATTTTATGCAAGCATCTATAAAAGCTTCTTTTTGATAGGAAGGTCTTTTGGTATTATCTGTTGTAAAGCCATAAAAGGTTATTTCTTTTATTCCTAATTTTTCACATTGTTTAAATAGTAATAATCCAGGGGTTATTCCTAAATTATATCCTTTATCTTTTGAAAGTCCTTTAGAAACAGCATAACGTCTATTTCCATCAGGTATAACTCCTATATGATTAGGTATTCTCATTTTTCTTAACTCCTTATATTAAGCATTTAGTAATAAAGTTATT
>JALFQD010000277.1 GCA_022785265.1 Clostridium sp.
TTTGAGACAGACTTAAGTAATAGTGAAATTAATATGCAATTTATATTAGAATCTCTTGATTCAGCCGATGAAAAAGTTGGCTGTGGTTCTTCAGATGAAATTTTAGAAAACATAAAAAAAATTTATGAAAACTTTATAAATGAAAAGAATATTTTACAAGATATTAAAAACATTTTAATAGAAAGTTTTAATAAAGAATATATAGACTTCTTAAAAAACACAGAAAAAGAAGCCACTTATTTAAAAAAATATGATATGATGATAGAAAAAATAAATGATATTCTAGAAGATTAAAAACATAATGGAGCTGTTACAACAAGAAATATTAATACAATATATAATACTTTACCAAGTAATTATTTACTTATATATTGTTATGAAATTTCTTGATGAACAGCCCTTTTTGATTTTAAATATATTATTTTTCTCTTACACTCATAATATTTGGTTTTTGAATATTAAAAGCTTCTTTAATGTTTTTTGAATAAAAATCATCCATTTTAATACATTTTGTTATATCAAGTGAAAGTCCTTCAATTAGAAGTAATTTCATATCTTCAAAAGCCCACTTAGGATAGCATTTATCTTTTCTAAAGAAACATTCTTCACACTTTTCCTTACATTCTTTGCTTTCAATTTTGTCTATTGCAATATTTTTATAGAAATTAGAAAGTTTTTCTATTTCTTCTTCCGAATAGCTTTTTTCTTTTAAAATTTCAAGAATTTCATGATAAAATTTTATTTTTAAATCAAAAGATTCCCTTATTAAATCGCAACTAACAATTTCATATTTGTCTATTAAATAACTATTATTATATGCATTTAAAATAATATTTGAAAGAAATTTATAATGTTCAACTTTACTAAAAATCATTTTCATACGACTAATTAAAATGTTAATTTCACGACCAAAATTATAATCAAAATCCGTATTAAATGGACTGGCTTTATCTATATAAGTTATTACTTTTGCCAAATTTTCATAATCTCCATCGCTAAGATTTACTTCTTTTTTTCTTCCTGCAACTGTATCAATCATGAGTTTATTGCTCATATACATATCACTACTAACTTTTAGCAATTTTATAATAATATTTCTTCTGAAAATTTTATTTTTCTCATCTTCTAATGAATTGTCCTTTTCGTTTTTTTCTTCACTATCAAATATTTGTAAATCATTATTCTCTCTTTTTTTGTAATCACGGTCAAAACAACTAATATTTTTAATATTTTCATTATTTATTCCTATTTCACAGCTTTTTCTGTACAATATGGAGTCATGTTTATTATTCATTAAATCAAAAAAAGTTCTAATAGCATCAATTCCTAAGTTATATAAATCTTTTCCAGTATACCATTTATTATTGCAATCTTTTATTATATTAATCTCTTCATTAATTGCATTTTGAACCATTTGATTTATAAGGGAAGATTTAGTTATATTTACAGAAATCATTCTAGCTCCTACATAACATAAAAAAAATCTATTATATGCATCATCTTTTATATTAAACAAAATTTTATCTGGCATAATACATCTCCTAAAAATATTTTATATAGTCAATATATATATTATCATAAATATATATATTATTAAAAAAAATTTTCTCATAAAATTTTATTTTTATGAGAAAATTTTTTAATAACGTATGAATTAATATTTATTTTTTAATGAGATTTAATAAGGTCTCCTAACAATGAAGTTAACTTAAGAAAATATTCACTAAATCTTTCAAATAATTTTTCTGATATAGCTTTATATTTACCCAATATTACATTCATAAATTCATCTTTGTTTCTTAAAAATTCACTTTTTAATTCTTCAGTTATAGGCCATGAGGTTAATATTTCATCTGCTTTATAAAGAATTGTTGGAGAATTTATTAACTCTTCATTTTGAGTATATATTGCACAAATTTTTAAAAGTTTATCCATTGCATTACACAAAACCACTTTTACTAATTGAAGTTCTTCTTGACTTATTTCATCCTGTTTTTCATCTTTTTTATTAATAAAATCTACAAAAACATTATATTCTGTCTGAAAATTTAGTCCCATAGTATATAATCTATATTGAAATGGAGTCATGTCACCTTGTTCAATGTTTTCATATAAAGGAGAGTTATCATCTTCATATGTTGTATCAGATGATTCATCTAAATTTTTTTTATTCTTTTCAATTCTATCAGATATTATATTCCATAAATTATAGGAATCATCACATATAATTTCATTAAGAATAAATTCATAACTTTCAACCCTACCATTTTTTAATTTATCATTAAAAACTTCATTTAAATATTCACAATAAAAACCTCTTAAGGTGTATTCTTCACCATTTTCATCTAATTCGTCTAATCTTCTATTCATTGGCTCAATAATTTCTTCTGTAAAATAAAACTTCATACATTCTGTTAAGTCTACCCTATCTAAATCTTCTGAAACAAGATATCTAATAGCATCAATATCATTTATATTCTGTATATCTTTTATAATACAAACACAATCTTCAAAAACTGCTTTATTTTCAGTAAAATCCATTTTTATCACTCTCTTTTTTAAATATTTTTATTATCTATTTTCCTGCAATCTTTTCTTTAAAACTTCATTTAAAGCCTTTGGGATTTGAGCACCAATAGCTTTCTTTACTTGTTCTTCTTCAAACTGATTTAATAATTCTGATTCTTCTTTATAGCAATCTTCAATTATAGGTTTAATAACAATCTTTATAAGATTTTTAAAGTTATTTTGATTTATGTCCTGTTTTTCTATGATACCTTCATCTTGTAATTTATATAAAATTTTATCTACTCTATTAGCTGTTAATACAGATTCAACTGCCTTTTTATAAGCTGGCTCCTTCTTTTCTCTATGAACTTTAGGCTTTATAACTTCAATAAATTCTTCACATACCATCTTTAAAAATACCTGCTTATTATACTCTTCTCCATCATATTTTACAGTATGTTGAGTTGATTTTATTACAATACCTTCACCATGATTAGGTTCTAATGTCATATTTGATTTACCTAAAAATTGACTTGCTTGCTCCATTCCTTGAAACTTTCCTGTATAAAAATATGGAACTGTTTTTAACCCCAACCTCTTTGCTTCTGATATAACTACACTATCATTTAAATATTCCTTTTTTTCCATATCCCATATAGAAAACATATAAAAATTAAAATAAAAATTTTCCTTATATTTTGCTTTATGAGGAATTAACCATTCTCCAAAGTAAATATATTTAGGATTAAGCTTATCTTTTATAGGAACTATGTTATCTTTAACCCAATAATAAAACCCTTTTATATCATATTCTCCAGTTAATAAAAATCTTCTGCCATAACAACTTACACCTAATGGATTTTCTTCATCAATACAAAATGATGAATTAGCACCATCCAATTTTTCAGTTATAGTGATTTCATCCCCTTCTGATAATAGATTTTGAGAATTATTTTTATAAACTGGAATAATACTTGTATATTTTTTAATCTCTTTCATAATTTAATACCACTCCTTTTTATAATTTGTCTATTTATTTGGTTCTATTATTAAATTTAATAATATACCTATAACCTTGTCATAAAACTCCTTATTTCTAAATTAAATATTTATAAAATTTTACAACATTCTTTATTCTAAATTTTTAATTTGCTAAATTATATTCTTATTATATATTAGTTTCTTTTAGAAGTAAATATATTTATTTATATTTTAATATATTTATCATTAATAACAATATCCTTATATTAATATATTTATATTTTATTTAACTAAATAACTATTTTTTTAAATAAAAAATCCTAAAGTGATTTTTTACACACCTTAGGACTTTCTATTTTTAATACTTTGGCAAATATTAATAACCCTTTTTTCATAACTTTATTATTCTTTCATATAATGCTGTATGCTTATTGTCAATTTTTTTATCTAAATGGTGATGTCCAAAATACCAATGAGAAAATTTACATTCATTTTCTATAATCTTAAAAATTTCTTTTAACCCATTATCATCAATAAATTTATACTTATATATACCAAGCTTATCCAATATAGCATCACTACAATCATGAGTTAAAATATAGTCTGCTTTACAATCATTTTTATAAATATTAAAAAAAGCCTCCCTAAGCTCTGATGTATTTGGAACTTCCTCGGGCCACCAAGATAAGTATGGTATTCTATTTTCTTTATCAATAGAAGCTGCTCCCCCTAGTGTGAAAATTTTCTTATTATCAATAGTAAAAAATTGCCCTCTCATAAGATGAATTATAGAATCACTTATTTTATGAATCTTTCCACCATTCCAAATTTCCACTTTATAATTATTTAAAATATTAAAGTTTTCATGATTTCCATCAATAAAAAGCGTAGTAAAATTTTTTTCTTCAAGAGTTTTTCTAAGCTGTTTTTCTTCTTCACTATTATTCCATAGAAGTCCAAAATCTCCACATACTATTAAATAATCATCTTTAGTTAAAAACTGTTGTTCTTTAAAATTTTCATTAAACCTATCTATTTCACCATGAATATCTCCTGTAACATAAATCACATAATCACCAACTTTCAATCATTAATATTTTAAATAGACGAATTGTCCAGCAGAGTGTAGCACTTAGCCTAACAATTCGTCTATTAAAAAAACAATAATATAGGATAAAAAAAATTATTATACTAGCTCTTCAACTAAATTTACACTAAACAATACATATTCCTTTTTGTAAAAATTTCTTATTTATTAAGTTCTATTATTTCATCCAAAGTACAAGGCTCATAACCAATTTTTTCTACAGATACATTAAATCTGTTATTTAGCTTTTTTAAATCTTTATCATTATTATGAACATGACCAAAAAGGTGATATGAGTCTCTAAAATATCCCTGCCATTCCTCTATAGGATAATGAAACAACACTACTTTTCTTCCATTATCATCAATAACAAGATAATCTTGA
>JALFQD010000298.1 GCA_022785265.1 Clostridium sp.
TAGTCAGCATGTCCTGGACAGTCAACGTGTGCATAGTGTCTGTTGTCTGTTTCGTATTCAACGTGAGATGTGTTGATTGTGATTCCTCTTTCTTTTTCTTCTGGTGCCTTATCAATTGATGCATAATCAAATGCTTGAGCGTATCCCTTGTTTGCTAATACTGTTGTGATTGCTGCTGTTAATGTTGTCTTACCGTGGTCTACGTGTCCTATTGTTCCAATGTTTACGTGTGGCTTATTTCTTTCAAATTTTTCCTTTGCCATTATTAAATCCTCCTTAATTCTTTAATAAACTTTGCCTAGCGTTTAGTATTTTTATTTATATTGGAGCTCACGATCGGGATTGAACCGACGACCTCCGCCTTACCAAGGCGACGCTCTGCCGACTGAGCTACGTGAGCACTCATATATTGACTTTTTTCTCAATATACCAATTATAAAGTTTACTATCAATTATTTTATTTGTCAATAAAAATTTAGTTACTTTCTATTTAAGCATTTTTCTAATTTTCTTTTCACTCTTTGAAGAGCATTATCTATGGATTTTTCATGTCTATCTAAATCAGAAGCTATTTCTTGATATGATTTTCCATCTAAATAAGATGTTAATACCTCTAGTTCCAATTCAGAAAGAACCTTTCCTATTTCCTCTTCTATAAATTTTAGTTGTTCTTGACTTATTATTAGTTCTTCCGGATCTGAAATTGCTACACTTGATAAAACATCTATTAATGTTCTATCTGATTCATCTTCATAAATAGGTTTATTTAATGAAACATATGTGTTTAATGGTATATGCTTTTGTCTAGTAGCAGTTTTAATAGCAGTAATTATCTGTCTTGTAACACATATTTCAGCAAAAGCTTTAAATGAAGTAAATTTATCAATTTTAAAATCTCTTATAGCTTTGTAAAAACCTATCATACCTTCTTGATATATATCCTCTTTATCTGCTCCAATTAAAAAGTATGATTTTGCTTTTGATTTTACAAAATTTTCATACTTGGCTATGAGATATTCTTGTGCTCTATTATTACCATTTTGAGCTTCTGATACAACTTCTTCATCAGACTTATCTTTAAATTCTATATAATTTTCATCTGAATAATCATTGTTATACAACTGCTTGCCCTCCGAAATTAAACTAATGTATATCCTTTATTATACATTGTAGAGTATTTTAGTCAAACCTTTTCATTTACTTCTTCGAATTTCTTCTAACTTTTTAAGAACATCATTATTTATATTATCCTGAAGATGATTTTTATTTTGTATTTTATGTGGTTTATTTTCATCTCTTATAGTTTTTTCCATTGACTTTATTTCATTATAAAATTCAATAGATGATATTCTAATAGCTCCTCTTTGAAAAATAGTTTGTTGTTCTAGTCCATCAGATGTAACAACATAAACTTCATATCTTCTTCCAATTTCATGTACTCTTCTTTCTATGTAACTATCTGCTGTTTCTCCATCTTTAGTAAACACTATTTCTAAATTTTTATTTATATTCTCAGTTTTTTCAATACTTCCATTAACTTTATATGCATCAAAAACTATTATTACCTTGCACTTATTAAAAACTGCATATGTATGCATTACATCTATTAATTTTTTTCTAACTCCATCAAAATCTTCATCTTTATTCATTTTTAAATCTAGCCAGCTATTTATAACATTATATCCATCAACAAATAGTATCTTCAAAAGCATCCCTCTTCTTTATTTTAATCGTCCTTTTAAAACTTCATACATCATTATACCACCTGCTACTGAAGCATTTAAAGAGTTTATTTTCCCTATCATTGGAATCTTAACTAATTTGTCACACTTTTTCAATGTAAGCTTAGAAATTCCCCTACCTTCACTTCCTATTATTAATGCACATGGTCCAGAAAAATCTACTTCATAGCTATATTCATCTCCTGCAATATCGGCACCATACACCCATATACCTTGCTCTTTAAGTTCATCTATAGTTGAATTTATATTTGTTACCTTTGATACCATTACATGTTCAATGGCACCAACAGATGCTTTATATACTGTAGTTGTTATGCCAACATTTCTTCTTTTAGGAATTATAATTCCATGCACCCCACAAAGTTCTGCTGTTCTTATTATTGAACCTAAGTTATGTGGGTCTTCAAGTTCATCTAATATAACTATAAAAGGTGCTTCTCCTTTATCATTTGCATATTTAATTATTTCAGATACCTCATAATATTTATATGGAGTTACTAATGCCACTACTCCTTGATGTACAGCTCCTCCACTTAAAGAATCTAATTTCTTTTTATCAACTTCTTTTATAACTAACTTTTTTTCTTTAGCTAACTTTTTTATTGCATTTATAGAGCCTTCTGTTTGTCCTGCTGTTATATACAATGCCTCTATTGTTCTATTTCCTTTTATAGCTTCCATAACAGCATTTCTTCCTGCTATTATATCTTCTCTTTCTTCAATTCCATTTCTTGCTTTTACTTCAGAAAATTTCTTGCCTTCAGTATTTTTTTTATCTTTTTGTATATTTCTTTTGTTTGATTCTCTATTACTCATTTATAACCTCCAAACATCTATTTAAAACATATTCTAAGCGTTCTTTATCCCCACTTAAATATAAATATCCTATCAATGCTTCAAAGCCTGTTGCTGCTCTATAATCCCTTACATCTGCATTTTTAGGAACTGTTGGTGACTTTGCATTTCTTCCTCTTTTGTATATATATAATTCTTCTTCTAAAAGTTCATTTTCTACTATGTGCATTATATCAGATTGACCTTTTGCTTTTACAAATGGTATAGCTTCTTTATGAATTTTATGTGCTGATAAATTTGTATTGGAAGATAAAATATAAGTTCTTATAAAAACTTCATAAACCCCATCTCCTATTAATGCTAATTGAAGTGGATTTAATCTTTTAGCCTCTTCTTTTGTAAATTCCCTTACTCTAAAATCTTCTAACATGCCTTCTCCTTTAAAAAAGGCTGCAAAACTGCAGCCTATACTATCTTTTAATTAACCTTTTTCCATCTTACACCTTGTGGTGTATCTTCAAGTACTATACCTCTTGCTTTTAAATCATCTCTTATTTTATCTGCCTCAGCAAAATTCTTTTCTTTTCTAGCCTTTTGTCTAGCTTCTATTAAAGCTTCAATTTCATCTTCTAAGCTTCCTTTAGTTGATTTTTGTAATATTCCAAGAGGTGCTCCTAATTCTCTAAGAACTCCTAATGCTTTAGATACAACCTCTTTAGATGAATTTGCATTTAGATTTGTATTTAAATCTTTAGATAATTCAAACAACACAGTAATTGCATCTGCTGTATTAAAATCATCATCCATTTTTTGAATATATTTTTCTCTGTATTTATTTAAAGAATCTATATAATCTTTTTCTTCTTCATTCATATTTTCTCTAGATACTTCATCTATAAGATTTTCTAAATTTCCTATGGTATTATATAATCTTTCTACTGAAGCCTTAGCAGAATCTAATAATTCTTTGCTAAAGTTTATTTGTGTTCTATAATGTGCAGATAACATAAAGAATCTTATTACATCTGAGTCATATTCTTTTAAAACATCTCTTGCAGTAAAGAAATTATTTAATGACTTAGACATTTTTTGTTTGTCTACCATCACATAAGCTGAGTGAAGCCAATAATTTGCAAATGTTTTTCCTGTTAATGCCTCACTTTGTGCAATTTCATTTTCATGATGAGGAAACTCTAAATCCATTCCTCCAGCATGAATATCTATAGTATCTCCAAGTAATTTTTTTGCCATGCATGAACATTCTATATGCCAACCTGGTCTTCCCATTCCCCAAGGGCACTTCCATGCAGGTTCTCCTGGCTTTTGTGCTTTCCATATTGCAAAATCCATAGGGTCTTCTTTTCTTTCATCTAAGCTAACTCTTTGACTAGCACCTACTTGAAGCTCTTCAATGTTCTTTCCAGATAACTTTCCATAGCCATCAAACTTTTTTGTTCTAAAATAAACATCTCCATCAACTTCATAAGCATATCCTTTTTCTATAAGAGCTGATACGAATTCTATAATATCATCAATATACTCTGTTGCTCTTGGATTTACTGTTGCTCTTTCTATATTAAGGGCATCTGCATCAGTATAGTATTCTTTAATATATTTATCTCCAACTTCCTTTACTGTTATCTTTTCTTCATTTGCTCTTTTTATCATTTTATCATCAATATCAGTAAAGTTTTGAATAAATTTTACCTTATAACCTCTATATTCAAAATATCTTCTTACAGTATCAAAAACTATAAAGGTTCTTCCATTACCTATATGAAAAAAATTGTATACTGTTGGACCACATACATACATCTTAACTTCGCCAGGTACTAAAGGTACAAATTCTTCTTTTTTTCTAGTAAGAGTATTATACAGTTTCATTGTTATACCTCCTAAATTATTTTATTTTTAGGTTATTTTTTTCAAACTCAGCTTTTACTCTATTACAAGCCTCTTCTATCTTAATAACTTCATTATCTCCGCCAGCTCTTAGTTTAAATTCTACTTCTCCTTCACTAATTTTCTTACCTACTGTAATTCTCATTGGTATTCCCATTATTTCAGAGTCTTTAAACTTAACACCAGCTCTTTCGTTTCTATCATCTAATAATACTTCTACACCCATATCTTGAAGCTTATTATAAATTTCTTCTGCTACTTTCATTTGTTCAGCATCTTTTATATTTACAGGTACTACTGAAACATGATATGGTGCTACTGATAATGGCCATATAATTCCATTTTCATCATTATGTTGTTCAATTATTGAAGCTAAAGTTCTTGTTACACCTATTCCATAACATCCCATTAAGAATGGCTGTTCTTTACCATTTTCATCTATGAAATTAGCTTTCATTGCTTTAGAATATTTTGTTCCAAGCTTAAAGATATGACCTACTTCTGTTCCTCTAGAAATAGTTACTTCTCCTCCACATTCTGGACACTTTTCTCCAGCAGTTACGTTTCTAAAATCTCCTACTTTTCCTTCAAAATCTCTTCCATAGTTTACATTTTCTAAATGGAATCCAGTTTCATTAGCTCCAACAATAAAATTATACATCATTGTTACTTCTTCATCTACTAATAATTCATCCACTTTAATTCCTATTGGACCTGCAAAACCTGTTTTAGCTGAAGTTGCATTAAATACTTCTTCTGGTGATGCCATTTCAAAGTTTATTGCTCCACCTAAAGCATTTGTTACTTTAACTTCATTAACTTCTCTATCTCCCCTAACCATTACAGCAACAATTTTTCCATCAACATTAAATATTAATGTTTTTGCAAGTTTTTTTTCTGTAGTATTGAAGAATTTAACTAAGTCCTCTATTGTTTTAACATCTGGAGTTTCTACTTTTTTAACTTCTTTTAATTCTTCTTTTTCAGCTTTTTCTGGAGTTGAAGGTGCTTTTTCTATATTAGCTGCATAATTACAACAGCTACAGAAAACAACATCATCTTCACCAACTTCAGATTTAACCATAAATTCTGCTGAATTTGAACCACCAATTGCACCAGAATCTGCTGCAACACATTTAGCATCTAATCCACATCTATTAAATATTCTTACATATGTATCATGCATGTTATCATATGATGCATCTAATCCTGCTTGGTCTTTATCAAAGCTATATGCATCTTTCATAACAAACTCTCTACTTCTCATAACACCAAATCTTGGTCTTCTTTCATCTCTATACTTAGTTTGTATTTGATATAAATTTACTGGTAGTTGCTTATATGACTTAATTTCATTTCTAGCTATATCAGTAAATACTTCTTCATGAGTTGGTCCAAGACAGAAATCTCTGTTATTTCTATCTTTTAATCTAAACATTTCATCTCCATATACATCCCATCTTCCAGATTCTTGCCATAATTCAGCTGGAAGTACAGCAGATGCTAAAAATTCTTGAGCTCCTGCTTTATTCATTTCTTCTCTTATTATATTTTCTACATTTTTTAAAGCTTTTAGTCCTAAAGGCATATAATTATATATTCCTGAAGCCATTTTTCTCATCATTCCTGCTCTTAGCATAAGCTTATGACTTGCTATTTCTGCCTCTGCTGGAACTTCTCTTAATGTTAGGACTAACATATTTGACATTTTCATAATAACTCTTCCTCCATTTTTTTGCATAAAATATTTATTTTATAGTTTATATAATTTCACATATTACAAAGCTTTTCTATGTATAAAAAAAGCATAGTGAATATATTATTTTGCTCTTCCGTCGACAAGCTCCAAGTCAGGACAAAATAATATATTCACTATGCTCTAACTAAAGGAAAGGAAATTCTTAAACTTGTTTCTTTTATTAAGCTTTATTATTAAC
>JALFQD010000258.1 GCA_022785265.1 Clostridium sp.
TATACTAAAGAAAATCTTAATGTACTGGTACTATACGCTATAAAGTTACTAGGTGAAAAAGTAGATATTAACTTAGATAATATAGAAGTAAGTACAATGTCACCCTTCAATCAACTGTATACAAAAGATAAACTAGCTAAAGTTATTAATGGTAATTATGTAATAAAAGATTTACAAGGTTATAACAAAGAATACAATGTAACATTAGCTAATGTTCAATGTGAAGGTGAAACAAGCTTAATATATTTCACTAATGTATATGGTAATAAATCAGATAATACTATTGTTTTAGTAGTTGATTGCAAAACTAACTTTAAAAATTGAACAAAACTATTGATAAAAGCTAAATATAGGAAATAATTGGAGTATGCATAAAAATTTCTAAAAAAGCGCACACTAAAAAAGCCTAAAATAATTACCAAATTTTAAGATATAACTTTTTTTATTGATAATATATTTTGGGTATTATTCATATTGTTAGCTATTAACACAACGATTAGTTGTGTTATAGCTGATAAAATCACTTCAGATTTAAGTGATTCTGTGTTGTTAAGTTTTGTGTACTGTAAAGCAAGTGGATACTTCATCATGAAATTTGTTCTTTCAATGATGGTTCTTGTTTTATAAAGATTATTCCATTTGCTTGAATTTCTTGGGATAACAGTATGCATTCTTATATTATTATCAATGGGAACTTGATAAATCTTGCCACACTTAGATGTTGTGCAAGGATTTTCACAAGTTAAGATATATTGAGTTTTCCCATTGATTCTAGTTTTTTTAGATTTGGGACAAATCCATTTAATCCTATCTGAACGTCCTTTTTCACGTGTTATTCCATCAAATTTCATAAGTAGTTTATTATCATTTGGGCAAGTTGGTACACCATTTTCATTAAATCCAGGCATAGGAGATGATGGCGCCCTGCGTAGCGGGATTATGGGAATTATATTCTTATCTTTATAAAGGTATTTATAATTATCAACAGCATCAAAACCAGCATCTCCAAGAAAGTATTTGTATTTAAAATCATGTTTGGAGAAGAATTTATTTAATGTTGGAATTAGAGATTTTGAATCATATGTATCTTTAGCTTCGCTAGCGGTAGCTGCTTCGGTGATATTAGTTGATTTATCATTTAGGAAATCTATATCTCTGATTATACCTAGACCATTTGTAACTATTGAAGTTTTTAAAGCATAACAATAATGACCATTCATATATGAAAGTTTAATATCAGGGTTTGCATAAGAAACTTTAGGCATTTTACTGCAAGCAAATGAATGAGCATTAAATGTGGGATTATTTTTGCTCAATGCTTTACATTGACGAAGTAGTGTATCAAATTTTTTAGGATTATTTTCATTGACATAAGCTTCTATGCCAGTAGTATCAACAATTAAAATATCATTTAAGTATGAATTTATTTCATCGCAAATGGGATCTGTAATTTCAACTAAATAATCAAAAAAATTTTTTAGATCTTTTTCAAATTTAATTTTGAATCTAGAAAATTGTGAAGCATTGGGAACCGTAGTGAAACCACAAATATCACGAAGTTCTGAACTAAGATTAAGAATGTTTATGAAAAGTGAAGTATCAGCAATTGATAGCATTGATTTAAGAATTAAAGCTGAAATCATAGAAGATAATTTATAAATTCTAGGATGCCCAGTATCAGCATGATAATGGTTATAAAAGCTTTGTGGTATTAAATTTTGTAAATCAATATGTTGTTCAAATAATTTAATTAACTTAGGTTTATCTTGCTGAAAGTATTCATCAATATTTGAATATATGTCAGTAAAAGATAATTGATTTAAATTTGCTTTCAAGGGAGTCCCTCCTAATCATTCGTTTTATTTAGTATGTCCTAAATAAACAAATTTAATTATTGGTGGGGGAAAACTTGAAAAAATGAGTTTGTAAAACCGCACCAAAACAAGGTTTTGGGGGTTATGCAATAGACTACAATAAAAATATAATGGGGGAATTTCATGCATAAGAAATTATTTATTCCTGGACCAGTGGAGGTTAGACAAGAGGTTTTAGAAAAGATGTCAACACCTATGATTGGTCACAGGAGCAAAGAAGCATCAGAACTTCAGAAAC
>JALFQD010000333.1 GCA_022785265.1 Clostridium sp.
TCAGTTAAAACAGGCTGTGTTATGGGCTTTATAGGAGAAAATGGTGCTGGAAAGACAACCACTTTAAAATCAATTCTTAATTTAATAAAAAAAGATTCTGGAAGTATTAAAATATTTGGACTAGATAATGTTGAAAATGAATTGGAGTAGCCTTTTCCTTTATACAGCTCTTTGTTGTTAATATTCATGAAGATTTTAAGCTTACAAGCTCTTCATATATGGGAATATATATTGCATTTTTACTAGTGTTTATTCTTTTACTTATGCTTATACCACTTCATATTAAATTTTCTTCAAAATCAGCTGGAGTCATACTTATTATTACACTAATCTTATTAATGATGCTTTTAACAATAATAGTTTACTTTGGAGATACAATGAACTTTTTAGATTTGGACAAGCTTTTACTAAATATCTCAAATGCCTTTATAGATAATACTAAGGAAGCAATTAAAAGTCTAGTTATAAAAAGTAGTATTTTTTCATTAGTATTTTTAGTTTTATCATACTTTATATCTCTTAATATCTATAAAAATAAAAATTTTTAAAAAAGATATCCTCTATTATAATTTATAAAACATATAAAGAACCTGTTAAGAAAATATTTACTAATGTTAACAAAATGTTAAAGACGTAGTTAAAGTAAATATAAAAATATAAAATATTAAAAGCAGGTAAAAAAAATTGCATTTTTGTTAAAAGGAGAGGTATGATGGACAGTATACAAATGTTAATACAGCTTATTGGAGGATTAGGTTTATTTCTTTATGGAATGAAGCTTATGGGAGATGGATTAGAAAATGCAGCAGGAGATAAGCTTAAAGGAATATTAGAAAAAGTAACAAGTAATAAATTTATTGGAGTTTTAGTTGGAGCAATAGTGACAGCAATAATACAAAGTTCAAGTGCTACTACAGTAATGGTTGTAAGCTTTGTTAATGCAGGTCTTATGAGTTTAGTTCAAGCAGTTGGAGTAATTATGGGTGCTAATATTGGAACAACTATAACAGCTCAGATGGTTTCTCTTGATTTAGATGCTATAGCTCCTTTATTTGTAGGAGTTGGTGCTATTGCAATGCTTATTTGTAAAAAGAAAAAATCTAAGGATATATTTTCAATAGTTTTAGGATTTGGAATATTATTTTTAGGAATGAACACAATGTCATCAGCTATGGCTCCTCTTGGGGAATCAAAAACTTTTGTAGATATTATTTATTTTATAGGAGACAATAAATTATTAGGTATTTTAGCAGGATTAATTATGACAGCTATTGTTCAAAGTTCTTCTGCTACTACTGGAATTTTAGTAGCATTAGCTTCAACTGGTTCAATAGATATGAATGCAGCACTTCCAATAATATTTGGTTGTAATATAGGTACTTGTGTTACTGCCCTTCTTGCTTCTGCAGGAGCAAATAGAACAGCAAAAAAAGCAAGTTTAGTTCATCTTTTATTTAATATAATAGGAGTTTTTATATTTTTACCATTTATGAATGTAGTAATAGATTTAATACAAAAAATAAGCCCAGACCAAGTAACAAGACAAGTTGCAAATGCTCATACAATATTTAATGTAACAGTAACTTTAATACTTCTTCCACTATCAAAATTTTTAGTGTTATTAGTTAATAAACTAATGCCAGGAGATTCAAAAATAGAAAAAGAAGGAGCTATATATTTAGATAAAAAGCTTTTAGAAACTCCTGTTGTAGCAGTAAATCAAGTTTTTAAAGAAACTTTAAGAATGGGAGAACTTGCAAAGAATAATCTAGAACTTTCTATGGAGGCCTTTTTAGAAGAAGATGAAGAAAAAATACAAAAGGTTTATAAAAATGAAAAAACAATAAATATACTTGAAAAGGAAATAACAGATTATCTTGTAAATTTATCTTCACATGAATTACCTGAAAATGATAGTAAAATATTAAGTGCAACCTTTCATGTTATAAATGATTTAGAAAGAATAGGAGACCATGCAGAAAATATAGTAGAACTTGCAACAGAAAAAATAAATACTAAAGTAAGAATAGAAAATGATGCTAAAAATGAGCTTATTACAATGTATAAAAAATCATTAGAAGCAGTTAGCATTGCTTTAGATAGCTATAAAAAGAAGGACAAAAATATAGCTAAAGAAATAAAACCTATAGAAGAGAAAATTGATAATTATGAAAGAAACTTTAGAGAAAATAACATATTAAGATTAAATGAAAAAATTTGTAATGCAAACTCAAGTACAATATTTCTAGATTTAATAAGTAACTTAGAAAGAATAGGAGACCATGCAACAAATATAGCAGAAACAGTAGTTTAAAATATTAAAAAAGCTAAGGCATTTTACCTTAGCTTTTTTTTAATTTATTTTATAGACTTTAAATAATTTTTTATTCTTCTGTTACTTCTTCTTTTTTAACATCAATCTTTATTCCAAGTTCTTTAAGTTGCTTTTCGTCAACTATATTTGGTGCTTCACTTAAATAACAATATGCATTTTGATTTTTAGGGAATGCTATAACATCTTTTATGTTATCTGTTCCTGCTAAGAACATTACCATTCTATCTAAACCAAAAGCTAATCCACCATGTGGTGGTGGTCCAAACTTAAATGCTTCTAGTAAGAATCCAAAAGATTCCCAAGCTTGTTCTTCTGTAAATCCTAATGCTCTAAGCATCCTTTGTTGAAGTTCTATAGTATGTATTCTTATACTTCCTCCACCAAGTTCTTCTCCATTTAAAACTAAGTCATAAGCCTTAGAACGTACTTCTCCTGGATTTGATTCTATCATATCAATATCCTCATCCATTGGTGCTGTAAATGGATGGTGGCATGCGGTATATCTTCCTTCCTCTTCACTATATTCAAATAATGGGAATTCTGTAATCCATGTAAAGTTAAATTCATTTTTATCCTTTATTAAATCAAACTTTTTAGCAAGCTCTAATCTTAATGCTCCAAGTGATTGGAATACTACAGAATTTTTATCTGCAACTATAAGAATTAAATCTCCTGTTTCTGCATTCATTGTAGATATTATTTTATTCATTTGCTCTTCTGTTAAGAATTTTGATATAGGAGATTTTATTCCTTCTTCTTTAAGTTGAATATAAGCTAACCCCTTAGCCTTATATGTTTTAACAAATTCTCCTAATCTATCTATATCTTTTCTTCCCATAGATGCTCCACCTTTTAAGCATAAAGCTCTTACGGAACCACCTATTTCTAAAGCACTTGTAAATACTTTAAAATCTACATCTTTTACTACATCAGTTAAATCAGTTATTTCCATTCCAAATCTTAAATCTGGTTTGTCTGAACCATACTTTTCCATAGCTTCTTTGAAGGTCATTCTCTTAATTGGAAGCTTAACATCATATCCAATAACTTCTTTAAATATGTGAGCTATTAATCTTTCATTTAACTCCATAATATCATCTTCTTCAACGAAGCTTAATTCCATATCAACCTGAGTAAATTCTGGTTGTCTATTTGCTCTTAAGTCTTCATCTCTAAAGCACTTTGCTATTTGAAAATATTTATCAAATCCTGATACCATCAATATTTGCTTTAAAGTTTGAGGAGACTGTGGAAGTGCATAAAACTTTCCAGGATAATTTCTTGATGGAACTAAATAATCTCTAGCACCTTCTGGAGTTGATTTTGTAAGTATTGGAGTTTCAACCTCTATAAATCCATTATCAACTAGGAAATCTCTTATTGCTTTTGTAGTCTTATTTCTTATCATAAAGATTTTTTGCATATCAGGTCTTCTAAGGTCTAAATATCTATATTTTAATCTTATTTGCTCTGAAGCATCTAATCCTTCCTTAATCATTATAGGTGGAGTTTCAGATTCTGATAAAATCTTTATACTTGTTCCTAATAATTCTACCATTCCAGTAGGCATATTTTCATTTACTGCTTCTCTCTTTACAACCTTACCAGTTACAGCTATACAATATTCAGGCTTTACAGTCTTAGCCTTTTCAAAAGCTTCTGCATTTATTTCTTCCCCAAATACAATCTGCATTATACCTTCTCTATCTCTAAGATCTATAAATTCAAGCCCTCCAAGCTTTCTATTTCTCTGTACCCAGCCCATAAGAGTTATT
>JALFQD010000342.1 GCA_022785265.1 Clostridium sp.
ATTTTATAAAATATAAAAAGTTTTCATGTAAAAATATTCAAAACATATTATTTTATGATAATATATATATTAGAGGAAAAAATGTTAAACTTAAGGAGAAAAGAATATGAAAAAATTAATAGTATTATTTCCAGGAATAAGGTATAGTGTAGATATGCCACTTCTTTATTATGCAAGGCTTAAATATGAAGAAAAAGGCTATGAATCTATTAAAGTAAACTATGATAATTCTTACAAAGAGAAAAAAACATTGAAAGAATATATTGAAGAAGGAAAAAACTATGCATTAAAGCAACTAGAAAATATAGATTTTTCACAATATGATGATATTATATTTGTTTCTAAAAGTATGGGGACAGTAGTAGCAGGATGGCTTGAAGAAAAGCTTAAAATTAAAGTAAGACATATATATTTAACACCTCTTGAAGCAACACTTCCATATATAAAAAAAGAAAAGGATATAATAACAGTAGTAGCAGGAACAAATGATAAACATATAAATGCTAAGATGCTAAAAGATTATTGTTTAAAGGAAGAAATAAATTGTAAGCTTATTGAAGGCGTTGGTCATAGATTAGAAATAGGAAATAATATTGAAAAAAATATAGATATTTTAAAAGAAGTAATAAAATTATATTAAATAATTATTTAAAAAATAAATATTTTCTTTAAAAAAAATGTAATACTTTGTTATTTGCTAAATTTATGGTATAATTAACTAATAAAAGTTTTTGCTTTTAATAGGAGGAATTTGATATGGAAGTAAATATTAAAGATCTTGATAATAAAAAATATATAAAGCTAATTGGAGATTTAGATGGAGTAAGTAGTAATGAAGTCACAGAAAAAATTTTAGAAGTGGCAGAAAACAATAACAACATAGTTATTGATATGGCTGAGTGTCCATATGTATCAAGTGCAGGACTAAGAACTCTTCTTACAATAGGAAAGAGTGTAAAATTAAAAAAAGGTCATATGCATATAATAAACTTAGTTGATGAAGTAAAAGAAATCATGGAAATGACAGGATTTTCAAATATATTCAAAGAATTTGAAAATTAATACATAGTATAATGAAGGGGGAGAATATAGATGATAAGAGTTGATAGCTATCCTACACATGAATACAATGGCATACAATATAGAATGGGGAAGGTTTTACCTTATGGAGCAACAATTGTTCCTAATGGAGTAAATTTTTCTATATTCTCTAAATATGCTACATCTTGTGAATTGGTTCTTTTTCATAAAGGAGAAAAGGAACCTTATGCGATAATTCCATTTCCTGAGGAATTTAGAATAGGTGATGTATATTCTATGATAGTCTTTAACTTAGATTATGAAACTGTTGAATATGGCTATAGAATGGATGGTAAATTTGAACCAGGAGAAGGTTTTTGGTTTAACAAGGAAAAAATATTATTAGATCCTTATGCTAAGGCTATTTCAGGAAGAAATGTATGGGGTAAAGAACCTGATTATTCAAATCAATTTCAACATAGAGGAAGAATTATTTATGATGATTTTGACTGGGAAGGCGATAGACCTTTAGAAACACCTATGCAAGATTTAATAATATATGAAATGCATGTAAGAAGTTTTACAATGCATCCTTCAAGTGAAGCTAAGTATCCAGGAACTTTTGCAGCATTGTGTGGAAAAATACCATATTTAAAAGAACTTGGAGTAAATTGTGTAGAACTTCTTCCAATTTTTGAATTTGATGAATTTGAGAATTCAAGAGTTATAAATGGAAGAAGACTTTATAATTATTGGGGATATAGTACAGTAGGATTTTTTGCACCAAAGGCAGGTTATGCTGCTACTGGAAGATACAACATGGAAGTTGATGAATTTAAAAACTTTATTAAAAATTTTCATAGAGCTGGAATAGAAGTTATACTTGATGTAGTTTTCAATCACACAGCAGAAGGAAATGAGAGAGGTCCTTATATCTCATATAGAGGAATAGATAATAAAACTTATTATTTATTAACTCCAGAAGGATATTATTATAATTTTAGTGGATGTGGAAATACTCTTAACTGTAATAATTCAATTGTAAGAAATACTAT
>JALFQD010000364.1 GCA_022785265.1 Clostridium sp.
ATAATTAATATAATATTAGAATAGAAAGGAGATAAAAATGAAAATAATTATTGGAATTATATATGTTTTTGTTAACATACTTTTTTTGGCATTATTTAAATCTTCTAAAAAAGCAGATATATATATGGATAAATTAAAAAACAATAAAAAAGTATGAAATTATTAATTTACTTTTTCAGTTAATGGTCTCTAAGTCATCATATACTAATTATACTTTTCAAAGCCAATAATGAATCATTTTGCTATAGGACTTATATGAAGTCATGATATAATAATTATACTTTTCAAAATAACCATCACTCCAAGTATAACCATAGGGAGTGTTTTGTCTTATAGATTTTTTTAGTTTAAGAAAGGCTATAAAAAGCTATACTTGCAAATGCTACAACTTTTTATTATAAATACAAAAAAGAAGAATTCATAAGAATTCTTCAAAGTGTGGTCGGGGTGACAGGTCTCGAACCTGCGACCTCATGGTCCCAAACCATGCGCGCTACCATCTGCGCCACACCCCGAAATACGAATAAAATTATATAGTATTTTTAACCATATGTCAAATGAAAAATATTACAAAAAAATTAAGAAATGGAGACAAGAGAATATATCCAATTGTTACCATTGTTACAAAGCTCATAAAATGGTATAATGTGAATAGTAAGTGATTATTCGTATTTCGAGGGGAGGGATGGTCGAGAAAGACCATATAAAATGAATAGGAAAGTTTTAGCTGTAATGATTGCAGGAATCATTGGTTTTACATCTATAATACCTGAAGTTTCAGTAAGTGCAGCACCAGAAGGATTAGAGCAAACAAGAGCTGAATATGAAAAACTAGAAGCAAAAGTTCAAGAAATAAATGAAAAAATAGAAACATTAGATAGTGAAATGTCATTATTATCTGATAAAATCAGTAAAAATGAAGATGAAATTTCAAGTATAAATGAAGAAATAAATCAAACAAATAAAGAAATCGATTCTGTAAAAGAAGTAATTAGTGAGAAAGAAGATATTTTAGGACAAAGAGTTAGAGAAGTATATAAATCTAATGGAAAGTCTGATTACTTAAATCTTATTTTTAGTGCTAAAAGTTTTGGTGATTTAATTAATAAACTTGATGCTGCTAATAGAATTGTAAAGTTAGATCAAAAAATGGTAGATGAAGTAGTAAAGGAAAAGGAAAAGCTTGATAATAAAGTTGAGTCTTTAGATAAAAAATCTACAGATATAAAGAATTTAAATTCTGCTATAGAAAAACAATCAGAAGAGATACAAACTAAAAAAGAAGAACAAAAAGACCTTGTAGCAAAAGCTAAAGAAGAACAAGAAAAATTTGATGAGGAATATTTGTCTGTTGCTGAATTAGAATTAGTACAAGCTAAGCTTGATATTTGTAATAATTCAGATAGTTCATTAACTGATTTAAAAGCATCAGTTGAGCAATTACAAGCAATGAAAGATGGACAAATTAAAAGTCCTACAGTAAAAGAAAAAATAACAGCAGCAATAGATGCAGCAAATCCTGTTATTACTCAAAAGCAAGCTGAATATGATGCATTGATGAATCAAGCATCAAGTGCAAGTCTTGTAAATAGAGGTAACGTTGCCACTGGAAATGCTAGTACAGATGCTGTTATCTCAGAGGCATACAAGCATTTAGGTAAACCTTATGTATGGGGTGCAAAAGGTCCAAGCAGTTTTGACTGTTCTGGTTTTACTTCATATGTATATAGAGCAGCTTTAGGAATTGAAATAGGTGGTACAACATATGAACAAATTAATTCAGGAATAGAAGTATCATATTCTGATTTAAGACCTGGAGATTTAGTTTTCCCTCATTCAGGACATGTTGGAATATACATAGGTGGAGGTCAAATGGTTCATGCACCTCACACTGGAGATGTAGTAAAGGTTGCACCAGTTTATAAATTCTGGAGAGCAAGAAGAATAGTTTATTAAAAATATAAAGATTAAATAGTTTTTTTTAGAGGAGTTTTTTAACTCCTCTTTTCTATATTATAAAGAAATTATATTAGCTATTAAACTGTGCATAACTTGTTGAGTTTAAGATATATTTACTATTCCTTTATTACATAAAGTTTTTTAATTTATATATTAAAAATTAAATAATATGTAACTTAATGCCTTAATAATAAAATATATAATGTATATAGTAACATAATAAAGTTTAAGAGAAAGGACGATAAGGTGGTTTTATATGGCGAAAATATTATTAGTGGAAGATGAAGAAAGCATACGTGGTTTTATAAAGATAAATTTAATTAGAAATGGATTTGAAGTTATAGAGGCAGGTTCAGGAGAAGAGGGTATTAAAAAGGCTTTAAATGAAAAACCAGATATGGCAATACTTGATGTAATGCTTCCAGGAATTGATGGATTTCAAGTGTGCAGTAAATTAAGAAATGAATATCCTAAAATAGGAATTATAATGCTTACAGCTAAAGGGCAAGATATGGATAAGATAATGGGTCTTGAATATGGAGCAGATGATTATATTGTAAAACCTTTTAATCCATTAGAAGTGGTATTAAGAGTAAAAGCAATTTTAAGAAGAATAGAAATAGAAGATGACAAAATAAATAAAGATGAAAATAAGATAACAAGTGGTCCATTTGTAATAGACCTTTACTCTCAAAAGTTATTAAAAAATGATATAGAGATTGATGTTACTCCAAAAGAATATATGTTAATGAAATTATTCATTGAAAATCCTAATAAAGCTTTTACAAGAGATGAATTATTAAATTTAATATGGGGATATGATTTCTTTGGAGATTCAAAGATAATAGATGTAAATATAAGGAGATTAAGAGCTAAAATTGAAGATGATTCGTCATCACCTAAATATATAGAAACTGTATGGGGATTAGGATATAGATGGAAAGAATAAAATTTAAAAGTATAAAAGGCATAATAATAAAAAGCTTTTTAATTGTTATTTTATCAACTACATTGACCTTAGATTTTATAATAGCCGTTTTTATAAAAAAATATCATTATAATGATGCAGAAGAATTGTTAAAAAACCAAATAAACATAGCTACAAATTTTTATGAAAGATATTTTTCCACATCTTCCTTAGAAGAAAATATTTATGATAATGTAGATATTTTTTGGAATCAAACTAAGGCAGAGGTTCAGATATTTAATATGAATGGAACCTTGCTTATGGATTCTATTGGTGTTGATGATAAAAATCTTGATAATTATCCAGATGTGAAAAATATTATAAATAATAATGTAGAAAGCAGTAGATGGATTGGAAAAAGACCATATTATGATTATTCGGTAATGAGTGTTTCTAAGTCTTTGACTGTAAATGGAAAGAAAATAGGAATTATTAGATATACTATATCATTAGAAGATATAGATAAGAGCATTAAAGGAATAGTTATGCCATTTATGCTTATATCTGTATTTGTGATAATAATAGGGATAATTCTAAGTCTTATTATAGCAAAAAGAATAGTAAAGCCTATAAAGGATGTAAATAAAGTGGCAGAGAAGATGGCGTTAGGAGATTTAAAAATAAGAAATAATATGAAAGGTGAAGATGAAATAGCACAACTTGCTAGGACTTTAGATTATATGGCTGGAGAACTTTATGAAAGGGAGCAAATGAAGAATGAATTTATATCTTCAGTATCTCATGAGCTTAGAACTCCATTAACTGCTATAAAGGGTTGGGTAATAACTTTAGATAGTGACGAAACTGATAAAGAAACTTTAAGCATGGGTCTAAAAATAATAGAAAATGAAACAGAAAGACTAGCTTATATGGTAGAAGAATTATTAAACTTTTCAGCATTAGTTAATGGAAGAGCTACTTTAAGAAAATCTAAGATTTTAGTAAAGGATTTAATAATGTATTTAGAAACATATATGTCAGAAAGAGCTACTAGGGAAAATAAAATATTAACAATTAAATCTAATATGGAAAATGAATTTATAAGCATAGATGTGGATAAAATAAAACAGGTTTTAATAAATCTTATAGATAATGCATTTAAATTTACAGAATTAGAAGGAAAAATAACTGTAGAATTTATGAGAGTAAATGAATTTATGAATATAATAGTCTCTGATAATGGTTGTGGTATTTCAGAAAGTGATTTGCCTAGAGTCACTGAAAAATTCTATAAAGGTAAAAATGCAAAATCACAAAATGGAATAGGACTTTCAATATGTGATGAAATTACTAAGCTTCATAAAGGAACATTAAAAATAGAGAGTAAAGAAAATGAAGGTACAAGAATAACTATATCTATACCAATTGAAGTGGAGGAGAGAGCTTAATGAAAAAATTAATTAAATATTTTATTATGATTGTTTTCATATTGCTATTAAATGGCTGCTCTACTGTTGGTGATAAAAATTCGACTTCCATAAAAGCTCCTAATAATAATGACTTAGAAATAGTTGGTGTATGGAGTGTTCAAGATTATGAAGTGTTAGATAATAATTTATTTAGTGAAGAAGAACTTGAAAGAATAAAATCAAATGATGTAATTATAAAATCTGATAAAATAATATTAGGAGAAAAATTATATAAAGAAAGTAATTATAAATTAAAGGTAGTTAAAAATGATTATGTAATATCATATGAAGCAAAGTATAGTTTAGATAATTTAAGTTTAGACTCTAATTATATAAATGTTTATTCTATTATGCATCAAAATAATATTTTAGGAGAATTTATTTATTTTAGTAAAGAAAAATCTTATTTTTACTATGAAGGTGTTTTATTTTCATTAAAATATAAAAATGAAGTAAATGATAATAAAGATTTTGAAGATAAAAAACAAAAAGATAATTCTACAAAAACAATTACAAGTAATAAAGCACAAGGAATTTTGCTTGGATTAAAAACTCCTATGATAAATGAAAATGGAACTTATCAAAGAGAGAGTTACAGAACCTTATGGATAAGTTTAAAGAATTCAAGTCTTCAAGATGTTAAACAAAAAGAATATATACTTGTTCCTAGAAACAATGGATTTTGGAAAATAGAAAGTAATGTATATAGTGATAAAGATAAAAATATATATTATGAATATTTTTCTGCAAGTATGTTAGAAAATAAAGAAGAAATAGCAATTAAATATATTATAGATACATCTACATCAAGCTTAGATAACGGAAGTACTGTATATAAAAAAATAAATTATGTTGGAAATGATTATATTGCTACAGAAGAGGTTAATAATAGTAAATATATAAGTGATTTTTATAAAGTACTACCAATAGATAATCTATATCTAAATGATGGTGTAGTTATA
>JALFQD010000370.1 GCA_022785265.1 Clostridium sp.
TAAATATCTAACTGTTCTATTCCTTCTACTGAAACTTGAACTACTTCTGATGTTGACACCTTTTCAGTATATGAAGGACCAAGTTTTGTAAGCTTATTATATATTTTTTCTCTTAAAACTCTTTTTACATTTACAGAAGAATAATATGACATTTTTGAAGCAAAAATATTACATATTATTCTTATAATGATAGCTATTAAAACTACTACTGTTGTTATCATTATATTATTTGTTGAAAAATTTTTATTAAAAACTTTTTCTAATAAATTTGCAATAAAAAATATTGATATTATATTTGCAATTAGTGAAAACCAATTAAATATAACAGTATATTTTATGTACTTTTTAGAATCATTGACTAATCCTATTAGTCTTTTATTTATCATCATTTTTCTTTCCTCGTTTTTCTTTCATACTTTCTTTAACATGTTTTATTGCCAAAATAGGATGATATAAAAGCATTCTTCTGCCTGAATATTTCATAACTTCTTTTATTTTTTCTCTCATATCTGGCTTGTAGCAGTGAACTTTGCAGTTGCTACAGAATGTTTTATTTTCCATAAAGGGACATAGATTTGTTCTAAGCTCTGCATATTCAATTAGTTTTTTGCATTCACTACAAGGAATTTCCCTTCCATGATTATGCCCTTTACAATAAATTTTAATCATTAAATTAACAACTTTTTTTTCATTTTCTCTTTTTATTGAAATATTTTCTTTCATTACTTTTCCTTTTTTTAAATTTATCTTTTTTTAGAATTATTATTTTTATGCATTTATTGTTTTTATTTTAAAAGTAAAATAATAATATTTAAATATCATAACTGCTAAAATAAATATTCTAGCATGTAGACTTCCTGTTATAATAAAAGCTAAAATAAGCATTAAAGAAGCAGGAATAAGAATTGATACCTTAGTTTTCATTGTCATAGCTTTAGATTTAACAAAGCTATCTAAATGATTTTTATATAATTTAGTAGATAAAAACCAATTTTGAACTCTTTTTGACCCCTTTCCAAAAAAATATGATGCTAATAGCAAAAATGGAGTTGTTGGTAATACTGGAAGGACAACTCCGATAGCACCTATTATTAAAAATAAAAATGCTAAACCTAAATAAATATACTTCATGTTTCCTCCTTTGTTATAAATGATATTCATTATCACAATTCTTTATAATTTTAATTTCAAATTCATACTTTGTCAATATTTATTTTCATAAGAAACTGATTATCAATTATTTTTATATAAAAAGATAAATATATTATTCTATTAACATTTTCAAAATTAAAACAATATATTCAATCCACAAAATAAAAAGCTACATTAGAAAAAATTCTAATGTAGCTTTTTTAATCAATAAGCAATTATATTCTATTTTAAATATCCTGTATAATCTTTAGTGTGAAGTAAATTGTTGGCATTTTCTATTCTTTCTTTTGAAGGAGGATTGATACCTTCTTTCTCAAGATGATTTTCAATGCCAAGTTCTTGCCACTTGTATACTCCTAATGTGTGATATGGAAGAACTTCAACTCTTTGAACATTATCTAATTCTTTAATAAACTTATCTAATTCTATTAAATAATTATCATAGTCATTTCTTTCTGGAACTAATACATGTCTAATCCAAACTGGTTTTTTAATCTCAGAAAGATATTTTGCCATATCTAGAATATTTTTATTAGTTTGTCCTGTAAGCTTTATATGTTCTTCATCATTTATATGCTTTATGTCAAGAAGTATTAAATCTGTATATTTCATAAGTTCATTAAACTTAGTGAAAAAAGGTTCTTTTCTAGTAAATGGATTTCCACTTGTATCTAGTGTAGTATTTATTCCTTGTTTTTTAGCTTTTTTAAATAAATCAATTAAGAAGTCTATTTGCATCAAGGCTTCTCCACCACTTACAGTGATTCCTCCATCTTTTCCCCAGTAAGATTTATATCTTATTGCTTTTTCAAGTAATTCATCTGAGGTAAATTCTTGCCCTTTTTGCATATTCCAAGTATCTGGGTTGTGGCAGAATTCACATCTCATGCCACAGCCCTGTACAAATATAACAAATCTTATTCCTGGTCCATCTACAGAACCAAATGTTTCTAATGAATGAATATATCCTTTCATATGTCTATTATAATCTTTCATGACAAGTTCTTGAAATAACATCAAGTTGTTGTTCACGAGTTAAGTCAATAAATTTAACAGCATATCCAGATACACGAATTGTAAAGTTTGCATATTCTTCTTTTTCTGGATGTTCCATAGCATCCTTTAACTTTTCAACACCAAATACATTTACGTTAAGGTGATGAGCTCCTTGGTCGAAGTATCCATCTAAAACTTGAACTAAGTTCTTAACACGTTCATTATCATCATGTCCTAATGCACTTGGGTTTATAGTTTGAGTATTAGAAATACCATCTAATGCATCTTCATATGGAAGTTTTGCAACTGAGTTTAATGAAGCTAATAAACCATTCTTTTCTGCACCATAGCTTGGGTTAGCTCCTGGAGATAATGGTTCTCCTGCTTTACGTCCATCTGGAAGAGCACCTGTTGCCTTACCATAAACTACGTTTGAAGTTATTGTAAGTATTGAAGTTGTTGGTTCTGAATTACGATAAGTGTAGCATTTCTTTAACTTATCTAAGAATGTCTTTAATAACCATTGAGCAATTTCATCTGCACGGTCATCATCATTTCCGTATCTTGGAAAATCTCCAGTTGTTTCAAAATCTACAACTATTCCATCTTCATCACGAATTGTCTTAACTTTTGCATATTTAATAGCACATAATGAATCTACAACATGAGAGAATCCTGCTATTCCTGTTGCAAATGTACGTCTTACATCAGTATCTATAAGTGCCATTTCAGCAGCTTCATAGTAATACTTATCATGCATATATTGAATCATGTTTAAAGAATTTACATATAATCCTGCAAGCCAATCCATCATAGTATCATATTTTTCCATTACTTCATCATAATCAAGATATTCAGAAGTTATAGGCTTATAAGCTGGTCCTACTTGGTCTTTTGTCTTACAATCTACTCCACCATTTATAGCATATAATAAACATTTTGCAAGGTTTGCTCTAGCTCCAAAGAATTGCATTTCCTTACCAGTTTCAGTAGCAGATACACAGCAACAAATTGAATAGTCATCACCCCATACAGGTCTCATTACATCATCATTTTCATATTGTATAGAGCTTGTTTTTACTGATATATATGCAGCATACTTTTTAAATGCTTCTGGTAATCTTGAAGAATATAATACTGTTAAGTTTGGTTCTGGAGCAGGTCCCATGTTTTCTAATGTGTGTAAGAAACGATAATCTGTTTTTGTAACCATTGAACGTCCATCCATACCTAATCCAGCTACTTCAAGTGTTGCCCATACTGGGTCTCCTGAGAATAATTGATTGTATGAAGGTATTCTTGCAAACTTAACCATTCTACACTTCATAACAAAATGGTCTACTAATTCTTGAGCTTCTTCTTCTGTTATTGTTCCATTTTCTAAATCTCTTTGAATGTATATATCTAAGAAAGTTGATACACGTCCAACACTCATTGCTGCTCCATTTTGAGTTTTTATTGCAGCTAAGTATCCAAAATATAACCATTGAACAGCTTCCTTTGCATTACTAGCTGGCTTTGATATATCATATCCATAGCTTTCTGCAAGCACTTTCATTTCTTTTAATGCTTTTATTTGTTCTGCTATTTCTTCACGTAAACGGAAATCATCATCTCTCATTACGCCTCTTCCACAATTAGCTAAATCTTCTTCCTTCTTTTCTATTAAGAAATCTATTCCATAAAGTGCCACTCTACGATAATCACCAACTATACGTCCACGTCCATATGTATCTGGAAGTCCTGTAACTATTTTATTATGACGAGCTTTCTTTATTTCTGGAGTGTAAATATCAAAAACTGCTTGATTGTGAGTTTTATGATATTTTGTAAATATTTCATGTAACTTAGGATCTGGTGTATATCCATATGTTGTACAAGCTTGTTCTGCCATTTTTATACCACCATAAGGCATAAAAGCTCTCTTTAAAGGCTTATCAGTTTGAAGTCCAACAATCTTTTCTAAATCCTTTAATTCTTCACTTATATATCCAGGTTTATGTGATGTAATAGATGATACAATTTCTGTATCCATATCTAATACTCCACCTTTTGCACGTTCTTCCTTTTGTAGTTCTTGTAATTTTCCCCATAACTTATTAGTAGCTTCTGTTGGTCCCTCTAAGAATGATTCATCACCATCATATTGTGTGTAGTTATTTTGTATGAAATCTCTTGTACTAATTCTTGTTTTCCAAAGTTTTCCTTTAAAACCATTCCATTGTTCAAATTGCTCCATAAAAATTTGACCCTCCTAAAATTTGAAGTTAATATAAATATCTATATGAATAATATAAACTATTTAATAATTATTATCAAGTAGTTTTGTTAAATATTTATTAAAAACTATTTTTTTATTAATAAACTCTCTATTCTTAATAATATAATATAGTTTATAATTACATTATAAACTATATTACATCAAACTTTAAATATCTATATAAATATTGCTTTAATTTTTTTAAATCTTTGTTTTTAAAATAGTAAACCACTTTTTTGTTTAAACATGAATAAAAGGCATATTAAAACAAAAAAATTAATATACCTTTTACTTATTATTTTTCTTTTATTTTAGTTATAAGATTAGAATTTATATATTCAGACTTTGAAAAACCTTTTTTAAAATATCTAATTTGCTTATATTTTATACCTTCCATCTCAAAATCTAAAATATCTATTCTATCTCCTTTAAAAACTAAAGGTTCTTTTTTCCCTTTAACAGTTACCTCTACTTCCATGCTATTCCTCTCTCTAAGCAAATATTTAGTTTCCTGTTGGAATAAATGGTCTTATTGAACTTGCTACTGAACTTATAGGCATTGTTTGAAGATATATCTTTCCAGGACCTGTTACTTTGGTATTAAAAAGACCTTCCCCACCTAAAAATTTATTTTTAATACCTGGTACAGATTCTATTTCTATACTACAACTTCCAGACATTGCAGCTAAATAACCTGTATCTATTATCATAGATTCTCCGTATCCTAACTCATAAGTTTCAATATGTCCATCAAACTCTACAAAAGCTATTCCATTTCCAGACAACTTCTGCATTATAAATCCTTCTCCTCCAAAGAATCCTGCTCCAATCTTTTTCTGAAAATATACAGAAAGATTTACACTTGACTCAGATGCTAAAAATCCT
>JALFQD010000279.1 GCA_022785265.1 Clostridium sp.
AATCTTTAAAGTTATCACTTTGCTTTTGAATTCTACTATCAATACTTGCTTCTATTGCATCAGCTTGAGAAGAACTATCTTTCATTTTTACTATAAGAAGTTCACTTACTTCCATAGTTGAATTTGGAGTATATATACAAATTTCATCATAATCATTAGAATTAAGTCCATAATATCTTCTTAAAGTCTTGCTATCACCAAGTACAAATTTTGATTTATCTGTTACTGATAATACTTTATCACTTAATTCACTTAAAGAAACGTCTTTATATCCACATGCTATCATTGTAAAGCCACACATAATAATTAAAAACATCACTAATATTTTTTTTATTTTCATATTATTCACCTTTTAAAACATTCATCAATACCTCTAGGTATATATTATAAAAATCTCCTACCACATGAATTCCATCAGGTTCATAAAACTCTGGCTTTTTAGAGATTATACTTCTTAAATCAAGATATGTTATACTTTCTTCTTCACACATTTTTTTTATGTACGTATTTGCTTCATCAACTCTATCTTTAGATAAATATTGTGAAGTTGTTATTGCTTCATCTGTAGCATAGAAAGTTGATATAACTATAATTTGAGTTTCTGGTAATTTTTCTTTTATTGAATTTATTAAAATCTTATACTTATCACAAAAATCATTTAAATCCTCAAAACATTCTAAATCATTCATACCATAAAGCATTATCACTCTATTAGGTACTAAATTTATTACTTTAGGCACATCATCTTCTAATGCTGTCATAACGTTTTTTCCCTTTTCTGCAACTACTGATGTGCTGTCTAAAAATCCATAAGCATATATTGCTTCTGTTAATGAATCTCCCATAAATACAGTATTATTAAAAAATTCTTTGTAATCTTTTGTAGTATATATTGGAGCATTTATTGCTTTATCTATTATATTTTCTATATTTTTTTCTTCAACATCAATTTTTTTATTTGTAACACTTTTTTTAATATCAGCAACAGTTTTACTTTGCATGCTATTTATTTTTTCTATACCAGTTTTTGTATTTTTACTAATAGATGATGGTATTACATTCTTTGATGCTAAAGAAAAAAATATTAATAATAACAAAAAAATATATACTACTTTCATTTTTAGTTTCATTTAACCACCTCTAAAATGTTTTATCATATATATAATACGACATTTTCACAAAAAAATAGGACTAAAATTTAATTTTAGTCCTATTTTAAATATTTTGTAAATATTTTGTTATTATTTGGTTATCAAACATTCTCCTGTCATTTCTTTTGGAACTTCAAGATTCATAACATTAAGCATTGTTGGTGCAATATCTGCAAGTTTTCCACTCTTTAAAGTTCTTCCATTTATGTTGTTTGAAACCCATACAAATGGTACTGGATTAGTAGTATGTGCAGTAAATGGATTTCCTGTTGAGAAGTCAATTTCTGTTTCCGCATTTCCATGGTCAGCAGTTATAAATACAGTTCCATCCTTTTCCAATACCTTATCTACTATCTTTCCTAAACATTCATCAACAGCTTCAATTGCTTTAACAGCTGCTTGAACTACTCCAGTATGACCAACCATATCTGGATTTGCAAAGTTTAATATAATCATGTCATATTTGTCTTGATCTAATCTATTTAATAATTCATCTGTAACTTCATATGCAGACATTTCTGGTTTTAGGTCATATGTAGCAACTTTTGGAGAAGGTATAACCTTTCTTTCTTCTCCTGGGTTTTCCTTTTCTACTCCACCATTAAAGAAGAAAGTAACATGAGCATACTTTTCAGTTTCTGCTATTCTTAATTGTTCTAGTCCCTTACTTGAAACATATTCTCCTAATGTATTAACTAAAGTTTGAGGCTTAAATGCTATGTTAACTCTTTCTAAAGTTTTATCATATTGAGTCATTGTTACAAAAGTAAGATTTAAAGTTTCTCTATTAAATCCTGCAAATTCCTTATCATTTATAGCTCTAGTTAATTCTCTAGCTCTATCTGGTCTAAAGTTAAAGAATACAACAGAATCACCATTTTTTATTGTAGCTGTTGGGTGACCATCTTCTTCTATTACACATGGTAATACAAATTCATCTGTCTTTTCATCATGATATGAATTATCTATAGCTTCTACTGCTGATGATGCTTTTTCACCTTCTCCTAAAACTATAGCGTTGTAAGCAAGTTGAACTCTTTCCCATCTGTTGTCTCTATCCATAGCATAGTATCTTCCACTTACTGTAGCTATTTGACCAACTCCAACTTCCTTCATCATTTCCTCTGCTTTTATTATGAAATCTTTACCTGAAGATGGTGGTACATCTCTTCCATCCATAAATGCGTGAACATAAACCTTTTGAAGTCCTTCTTTCTTTGCAAATTCTAAAAGTCCTTTTAAATGGTCAATGTGAGAATGAACTCCTCCATCTGATAAAAGTCCCATTAAGTGTAATGAAGCATTATTTTCTTTAGCATTTTTCATAGCTTTCATTAAAGCTTCATTTTCAAAAAAGTCTCCATCTTCAATTGCTTTAGTAATTCTAGTTAATTCTTGATATACTATTCTTCCTGCACCTATATTTAAATGTCCAACTTCTGAATTACCCATTTGTCCTTCTGGAAGACCAACTGCCATTCCACTTGCTTGTAATTGAGTATTAGGATACTCCTTTACTAATCTATCAAAATTTGGCTTATTTGCTAATGCAACTGCATTTCCTTCTGATTTTTCTGCTATACCAAATCCGTCTAGTATCATTAACATAACTGGTTTCTTTGACATACCTCTACCTCCGTATAAATTAAATATTATGATAAAAAAGTATTATACATTGTTTATATTTTAACATAATTATTATATATTTTTTTTATAAGCAATGCAACTTACTTATATGCTTAGATAAAAAATTATTATATAATTACATATTGAATTGATTTTCTTAATGTATTTCCACTTTCATCTTTAACATCTACATATAATTTTTTATTTCCAGGTACTTTTGCATTCCATATTATTGTATTTGATGTTGAATAATCTCTTAGAACATACCAATTATTTTTTTCATCACTTATTAAAAATTTATACTGTAATTTTCCTGTTCCTTCTGCATTAGCTGTTAATAAAATTTGACTTCCTGCTGGTTGAGGTAACAATAAATTTGCTGAAAATTTATTTATTACTAATGCTGTTGAATTTATAGTATAATCAATTGATTTTCTTACTACTTTTCCAGTTTCATCTTTAACATCTACATATAACTTTTTATTTCCTGACACTTTTGCATTCCATACTATTGTGTTTAATGTTGAATAATCTCTTAGAACATACCAATTATTTTTTTCATCACTTATTAAAAATTTATACTGTAATTTTCCTATTCCTGTTGCATTAGCTGTTAATACAATTTTTGTTCCTGCTGGTTGTGGTGATACTTTATCTGCTTTAAATTCTTTTATTTCTAAACTTGTTGAATTTATAGTATAATTAATTGATTTTCTTACTATTTTTCCAGTTTCATCTTTAACATCTACATATAGCTTTTTATTTCCTGACACTTTTGCATTCCATACTATTGTATTTGATGTTGAATAATTTCTTAGAATATACCAGTTATTTTTTTCATCACTTATTAAAAATTTATACTGCAATTTTCCTATTCCTGTTGCATTAGCTGTTAATACAATTTTTGTTCCTGCTGGCTGTGGTGATACCTTATCTGCTTTAAATTCTTTTATTTCTAATGTTTTTATATCCTCTATTACAAATTCTTTTTCTATGCTTTCTTTATGTCCATATATCCCTAATACATCTGCCTTTAAAATGTATTTTCCTGCTTTTTCAGGCTTCCAATCTACATTATAATTACCAAAGTTATTATAATCTTTATATGAATATTCTTTTATTAAATTCCATTCATTATCTCCTTCCATTTTATATGAAAGTCTATACTCTGTTTTTTCAGGAACTCCACCTATTAGGTTAAAATCAACATTTAATGATTCTCCTAATTTTTGTGGTGATTGTTTATTTATATCAAGTTCTTTGAAAAACCAAGTATTTCCACCAATCGCTTCATCATATATATAATAAATTGTAATTTCTTTATCTGTAAAATTTCCACTGTATGTGCCTGAAATTAACTTATCATAATCTAATGTGGACTGTGTCTCATCTTCACTTGATGAAATATAATATCCAGCTAATCTATATTCCCCCATAAGTCCCATTCTTTCTTCTGCTGGTGCTATATATTCTTCTCCTAAATTTCCTAAAAGTGTAATAGAATCTGCTATTTCCTCATTTCTATCTGATAACATATATACTACTTTTACTCTTTTTAATTTATTTTTTTCTTCAATAACACTTTCTACTGTTCCATTTTCAATCTTTACTGTTCCTGAACAAAGATATCCTGGAATAGCTTGTGCTGGCTCTTGTGCTCCTGAACTTGGAGAATTGAACATTACTCTTGCTGATTGAACAGATGGAATTTCATAATACCACCATCCATCGCCTTTATCTTCCATTCTTTTA
This sequence comes from Clostridium sp., assembly GCA_022785265.1. Lineage (GTDB taxonomy): Bacteria > Bacillota > Clostridia > Clostridiales > Clostridiaceae > Clostridium. The sequence continues at coordinate 4,530 of JALFQD010000279.1, forward strand.
CCTGGCCATGAACCTAATAATTCTTCATATTCTTCACTATAAGCATATATATTTACATCAGTCCAACCTGCTAAATTATGATAATATACTCTTAAATATTGATTATTATCATCAATATACTGCACCTCAATATTGTTTTCATTTGCATATTTTTCTGCATATGAATTCTTATTACATACTATTTTTGTTATTAAATTATTATAAATTAATTTATTTCCTATTTCTTTAACTGAATCAGGAATTTTTATATATTGTAATTTATCACACTGTGCAAATGCATAACTGCCTATCTTTTCAACTCCATCTGAAATATCAATATTTTCTAAAGAAACACAGTTTAAAAAAGCATAAGTGTCTATTTCTTTTACTGTACTAGGAATATTTATCTCAACTAAATTTTCACAAGATAAAAAAGTATATGGATTTATTTTTCTTAATCCTTCTGGCAAAATTATTCTTTTTAAATTTTTACAACAAGCAAAAGCATAATCATAAATAGTAGTTACTCCTTCCGGAACTATAACTTCTTCATTTTTACTAACATTTATACATAGTAGTAAAGTATCTTTATTCTTGTTGTATAAACATCCATTTTCTTCAACAAGATAATTGCTTCCTCTAGCTACATTAATTTCTTTTAATGAATAACAAGCATTTATTATATAATGATCAAAATATTTTAATGTAGAAGGAAGATTTAATTCTTCTAGATTACTACAATATTGGAAAGTTCCATTTTTTAATTCAGTAACACCTTCTGGTACAGTAAATTTTCTTAAACTTTCACATTCTCCAAAGGCATATTCTCCTATATTTTTTATATTCTCATAAGCTTTTATTTCCTCTAATTTAGAACATCCATAAAATGCATATGGAGAAATAGTTTCAGCATAGCTATATACACGAGCTATATTTGAATCCTTTCCTTGAGGATATTTAATAATTGTCTTTTTATCACTTGAATATAAAGCATCATCTATTGTTGTAAAGAATTTATTTTCATCATCTACAATAAACTTTTTTAACTTACTTAAACATCTAAATGCCTTTGAATTTATAGATTTGATATTTTTAGATATTTTTATGCTTTCTATCTCGGAACACGCTGGGCTTGTCCAAACAAATGCATTTTCATCTATAGTTGTTAATGGATATGTTTTTCCATCTATTTCTACAGTTTCTGGCAATACAACATCTTTGTCATTTGCTTGATATATCTGCAAAACAGCTTCCCCCATATCATTAACTATATACTGTTTTGGTGGCATAGCAGCTTTTACACTTTTAATATTTCCACACAAAATAAATACTGTAATAATTACCATGAATAAAGATAACGTTTTCCTAAAATTCCTCATTTTTATATCCTCCAAATTTAATACTTTTTCAAAATAATTTTAGTATTTAATTTACATTTTTTCAACATATTTTTATACTTTAATTTAAAATATTTTTTTATTATGATTTATTTTCTATAATTACATATATAATATATATTTTCTAAATTTTTGACATAATAAAAAAGAGACTTAAATAATGAATTAAGTTCATCATTTAAAGTCTCTTTTAATTAATATTAGTAGTTAACTATCTTAGAGAAGTCATCTGCAACTAAGCTAGCTCCACCAACTAAAGCACCATCTATGTCAGACATAGCCATTTGATCCTTTATAGTAGATGGTTTAACTGAACCACCATATTGGATTCTTATCTTATCTGCAACTTCTTGACCAAACATTCCAGCAACAACTTTTCTTATTGCAGCAATTGTTTCATTAGCTTGTTCCTTTGTAGCAGTTTTTCCTGTTCCTATAGCCCAGATTGGTTCGTAAGCTATAATAACTTTTTCTGCTAATTCTTTATCTAAACCAGCTAAATCTGTCTTTATTTGCATAGCTATAAAGTCATCAGTTACTCCTGCTTCTCTTTGTTCTAAAGTTTCTCCACAGCAAAGAACTGGGATTAAGTTGTGAGCAAAAGCAGCCTTAACTTTCTTATTTAAAGCTTCATCAGTTTCATTGAAGTATTGTCTTCTTTCACTGTGTCCTAATATTACATATTCAACACCCATAGCTTCAAGCATTCCTGGAGCAACTTCTCCTGTGAAAGCTCCACTTTCTTCAAAATGCATATTTTGAGCACCTATTTTAACATTTGAACCCTTAGCAGCTTCTAATGCAGCACTTAAGCAAACAAAAGTTGGGAATATAACTACTTCACAAGTAGCATCCTTTACTAATGGTTTTAATTCATTTATAACTTTAACAGCTTCTTCTGGAGTTTTGTTCATCTTCCAGTTTCCAGCTATAACAGCTCTTCTTGTCATTAAAATTCACCTCATAATTTAATTATATATATTTTTTATGAACCAGCTTACTTGAACAGTAAGCCTTAGCCAAAAACAAGTTTTGGAGGATTATAGGAAACCCGACTCACATACGTTCGCTGGGTAAGTAATCCTTAGCCAAAAACAAGTTTTGGAGGATTACTTATCGTTTAAAGCAGCGATTCCTGGTAAAGTTTTTCCTTCTAGGAATTCTAGAGAAGCTCCACCACCAGTTGAAATGTGAGTCATCTTATCTCCAAATCCTAATGTGTTAACAGCAGCAGCAGAATCTCCTCCACCAATAACTGTTGTAGCATCAGAATCAGCCATAGCCTTAGCAACTGCTATTGTACCCTTGTTGTAGTTTTCAAATTCAAATACTCCCATAGGTCCATTCCAGATAACTGTTTTAGCATCTTTTATAGCATCAGCATATAAAGCTTCTGTCTTAGGTCCAATATCTAATCCCATGAATCCATCTGGAATATCTTGACCTTCTGTAACTGTAGCTTCAACATCCTTAAATTCAGCAGCTACTCTGTGGTCTACTGGTAATAAGAACTTAACTCCCTTATCAGCAGCCTTTTGAATCATTTCCTTAGCATAGTCTAATCTGTCATCTTCACATAATGAAGTTCCTATCTTATATCCTTGAGCTTTTAAGAATGTATAAGCCATTCCTCCACCAATGATTATTGTATCAACTTTTTCTAATAAGTTGTTTATAACAGCAATCTTGTCTGAAACCTTTGAACCACCTAATATAGCAACAAAAGGTCTAACTGGAGAGTTTACAGCTTCTCCTAAGAATTTTAATTCTTTTTGGATTAAGTATCCACATACAGCTGTATCTATATAATCAGTAACTCCAACTGTTGAACAGTGAGCTCTGTGAGCTGTACCAAATGCATCATTAACAAAAACTTCTGCAAGTGATGCTAATTCCTTAGAGAAAGTATCTATATTCTTAGTTTCTTCTTTTCTGCATCTAGTGTTTTCTAATAATATAACATCTCCATCTTTCATTTCTGCAACTGCAGCCTTAGCGTTAGGTCCAACTACTTCTTCATCTCTTGGGAACTTAACTTCTTGACCTAGCATTTCGCTTAATCTCTTTGCAACTGGTGCTAATGATTTAGAAGCATCCTTTCCTAAATGTGAACAAAGTATAACCTTAGCTCCTTGAGCAATTAAATATTTTATTGTTGGAAGTGCTCCATTTAATCTGTTTTCATCTGTTATAACACCATCTTTTAATGGAACATTAAAATCACATCTTACTAATACTCTTTTTCCCTTAACATCAATATCTTCTATAGTTTTCTTGTTAAAGCTCATGTTTTTCACCTCATAATAAATTTGTTTTATAATAAAAGGCCCGGTCTTATAAGTGTACCTAAGACCGGACCCAATTAGGATCTTATAAGAGTGCTGTTAATTAAAGCATTCAATATCCGTTTTTTAATATATACTAAATTAAGCTAATTCAGCAAAGTATTTGATTGTTCTAACCATTTGGCTAGTGTATGAATTTTCATTATCATACCAAGATACAACCTTAACCATAGTTGTTCCATCACCCATATCCATTACCTTTGTTTGAGTAGCATCGAATAATGAACCATAAGTGATTCCGATTATATCAGAAGAAACTAATTCTTCTTCAGTGTATCCAAATGAATCAGATTGAGCTGCCTTCATAGCTGCGTTAACGTCTGCTTCTGTAACTTTTCCTTCAACGATAGCTATTAATTGAGTTAAAGAACCTGTTGGAACTGGAACTCTTTGAGCACATCCATCTAATACTCCGTTTAATTCTGGGATAACTAATCCGATTGCTTTAGCTGCTCCAGTTGAGTTTGGAACTATGTTAACAGCTGCAGCTCTAGCTCTTCTTAAATCACCTTTTCTTTGTGGTCCATCAAGAGTCATTTGATCTCCAGTGTAAGCATGGATAGTAGTCATGTATCCTTTCTTTATCTTAGCTAAGTTGTTTAAAGTGTTAGCCATTGGAGCTAAACAGTTTGTAGTACATGATGCAGCTGAAATTACTGTATCTGTAGCCTTTAAAGTCTTTTCGTTTACGCTGTAAACTATTGTTGGAAGGTCATTACCAGCTGGAGCTGAAATAACAACTTTCTTAGCACCTGCTTGAATATGAGCTTCTGCCTTAGCCTTTGAAGTGTAGAATCCTGTACATTCAAGAACAACATCTACTCCAATTTCTCCCCATGGAAGTTCCTTAGCATCTGCTTTTGCATATATCTTTATTTCTTTTCCATCAACTGTGATAGAATCTTCTCCAGCAGTAACTTTGTCTGCTAAAGCATACTTACCTTGAGCTGAATCATATTTTAATAAGTGAGCTAACATCTTAGGGCTAGTTAAGTCGTTGATTGCAACTACTTCATATCCCTCTGCTCCGAACATTTGTCTGAATGCAAGACGTCCAATACGTCCAAAACCATTGATTGCTACTTTTACGTTTGCCATTAAAAATTACCTCCTAAAAGTTCATCTTTATAAAAATTATTTTTTATAAACAAATTTAATTATTTAATATTCTTGCTTAAAACTCGCACTATTTCTTTTCCTGCTGCTTCATCTGTAACAAGAATACTATTGCTATTATTAAGTTGAGTCGAAATAATTGAATCCACTTTATTTTTTCCACCTGCAACAGCTATATGAGTTTTTATTTTCTTTGCTTCATTAACGTCAAGACCTACCACAGCTGCACGAAAAACAACTTTTCCTTCTTTGTTAAAATAACATCCAAAGGCTTCTCCTATTGCACCTAGTTCAATAAGTTTAATTATTTCTGAATCTTCTGCTCCTCTTTTTTCTGCCATATGTTTTGCATTTCCTATCCCATAAAGCAATATATCTGCCTTACGAATACATTCTGCTACTTCGCTTATGTTTTTTTCTTTTGATATTGTTTCTATAATATCATCAGATAAATTTTCTGGTATATGGAGCATTTTATAGGTTCCATTAACTTTTTTTGCCAAAGAAGCCGCTAATGTATTTGATTGTGTTTCCACATTTCTTCCCATTCCGCCTCTAGCAGGAACCACCAAAACATTTGAAAAGTTTGTTTTTGGAAAAGCCTCCACAACTTCTTTTATAGTACTTCCTCCAGTTAAAGCTATTATACTATCATCCTTAATTATTTCTCTTAAGTACTTTGCACTAGCTTTTCCTAAGTCTTTTACTATTTCAGAATCCTTTTCAATGTCCCCTGGAACAATTATGACTTTTTTTATATTAAGCAAAGTTCTAACTTGTTCTTCAACTTCTGATAATCCTCTTATATCATGGATAAAATCTTTAAGCTCATTAACAATTTCTTCTCCACTTTTTGTTATTGTCATGCCAGGAGTATGTACTTCTATTAATCCCTGTTCTTTAAAAAAGTTAATTTCAGTTCTTACTACTCTCTCCCCCAAATTTAACTTATTTGCTAAAATTCGTCTTCCTATTGGTTGATTGTAGTATATTGTACTTAATATATTATACCTTTTTTCAAGAAGTTCTACAAGTTCAGGAATTATTTTCTTTTGCAATTTTAATATTTCCTGCAACTAAAACACTCCTTTGGACACCTTATGTCCCATGTTGTATTGTCATGTCCCACATGTTTATTATAAATCAGATTTTAGAAAAAAAAAAGCCTTTCATTAAAAATTTTTTATTTTTTTTTTGACATATTTAATATAACCTTTTTTTTATTTTTTTATTCTATAGGAAATTATATATTTTGAAAACTGCGGATAACTTGCTAAATTAATAATAAAGCTTAAGAAAAGAAAAAAGTTTAAGAATTTCCTTTCATTATAGTTAGAAAGTTTTAATTATTATTTTGCGTTGACTTGGAGCTTGTCGACGGAAAAAGCAAAATAATAATTAAAACTTTTTTATTCTGATATAAAGAATAAACCTGAAGCTTTTTTGCCTGAATGAATTGCAACTGTACATCCAACTGTTGTTTCTATAAAATCTATATTATTTGCTTTTAAATATTCTCTTAATGGACCTGCAATATCTTCCATATCTACATTAACAAGTATTACTGGCAAGTCTTTTTTGTATCCATATTTTTCAACATCTTGTATTATTCTTTTAACAGCCTTTTTATTTCCTCTTACTTTATCTTTTACTGCCATCAATCCATCTTTTATTTCTAGAATAAGCTTTATGCCAAGTATTCCTGTTACTACTCCTACTGTTTTTGAAATTCTTCCACCTTTTATTAAGTTATCTAATGAATCAAAACTTAAAGAAGAATTTATTTTATATTTTTCTTTTTCTAAGTCATCTATTATTTCTTGAACACTTTTTCCTTCTTTTATAAGATTAGCAGCTCTAAGTACTAAAACACCAAGGCCTGAACAAGTGCTTTTAGAATCTACTATATATATATCATCATATTCACTCATTTCTTTTGCTAAACAAGCTGATTGATAGGTTCCACTCATAACTGAAGATATCAAAACTAAAATAAGAATTTCATTATTTTTTTTCGCATTTTCAAAAACTTCTAAAAATCTATTTGGTGTTATTTGAGCTGTTGTTGGAAATATATTTCCTGATTCTATTTTCTCAAATAATTCATCTTGATTTATTTCTATACCATCTAAATAACTTTCTTCTCCAAAATTTATTAATAGTGGCATTACTTCTATATTGTTTTTTTCTAGAACATCTTTTGGTAAATCACATGTACTATCTGTAATTAATTTAATTTTTTTCATTAAATTTATTCCTCCAATACTATTTCATATTTGGAAACCTTATTTGTCTTAACCCTTCATATGCAATTATTGCAACAGTATTAGATAAATTTAAACTTCTAGTACTGCTTTTTATCATTGGCACTCTTATATTTTCCAACTTTTCATGAATAAATTCAGGCACTCCTGAAGACTCTCTTCCAAACATTATAAAATCACCTTGCTTAAACTCAACTTCATCATAATGTTCTCCACCATGGGTACTAGCTAAAAATATTTTATTTTCTCCATATTTTTTCATGAAATCTTCATAACTTTCATGTACTTCTAAAACAAGGTCCTTCCAGTAATCTAACCCTGCTCTTCTTAAATGCTTTTCATCAAGCTCAAAGCCTAAAGGCTTAATAAGATGAAGTTTACAATCTGTTAAAACACAAGTCCTTGCTATATTTCCAGTGTTTTGTGGTATTTCTGGTTGATATAAAACTATATTAAAATTCAAAATTAAGACCTCCATAAATGGAATTGTTGTTATAATGTTAATGATACAACACTATAATATATTTAGTCAAAGTTTTTATTATTATAAAAGGATTGCTATATAATAAATATTCTCATTATATACCAATCCTTCTATGTTTTATTAAGTTAAGACTAATTTTAAATTTTTCCCTTATTGATTTGTATTAGCTGTTGATGTTTCTACTTTATTTTCTGTTGTATTAGGAATTACTGTTTCTACTTTATTTTCTGTTGTGTTTTCTATTTTATTTTCTGTTGTGTTTTCTACTTTATTTTCTACCTTGTTTTCTGATTTATTTCCTGTTGTACTAGGTTGTGCTATATCTGCATTTTTTTCTGGCTCATTTTTTTCATTAGTAGAAGTATTATGAAGTACATATGTACTAGTATCTATATATTCTCTATTTATCTCTTGTCCATTTTCATAAGTTAATAAATAGGCTTTTGCTACTTGTTCATTTGCCTCTTTTTTTACTTCAACTTCACTTATCATTGAATATGTTTTTCCTCCCATAGCTGAAGGATCTCCATAAATAGCAATTTGTACTGTATGTCCAACTATTGCTGCATAAATATAAATAGGAAAATCATATGTATTAGCAAATCTATAGTCTAAATATCCCCATGATACAGTAGCATCAAGTCCAACTGGAACATACTCAGAAGCTATTGAATGATTATGTCTTTCAATAGACCTTATATTAGCCCTCATTACGGCATTATAAAGAGTTGTTGAAACTTGACATATACCACCAGCATTTCCTGGTACATATTGATTATTTGCACCAATTACCATTGCATCTTTATATTTATCTTCAACTGCTCTAGTTTTTTCTGCATAGCTAAAAACCTCTCCTGGCATTAATAAAGTTCCATTAACTTGAGCAACTGCAACTGATAAATTATAATCTCTTCCTGTGTCATAACCTTTATTAAAAGAAGTTTCATAATAGGACATCTGTCCTGTTACTCTTGATAATTGTTCCTTTGTTATTTCAGGTTCTTTTTCTATCATTTCAAGATTAAGTATAGATTCTTTATTTAAATCTCCAGTAATAGTTTCTTTTATCTTTTCATTTATACTTTCTGTATTTAATTCGCAACCTACAACCTCTGGAGTAACATAGAATGAACCATTATTAAAATTTAAGATTGCATTTTGAGGTTCTATATTTACTTGTGATTTTATTTTTTCTTCTAATTCAGTAAATTTTTTTTCATCATAAGTAAAATCAAGTTCAAATTTTTTTCCCTTATTATCTCTGTTTTTTATTAGGCTCTTTTGTTTAAATACATTAAAATCTTTACCATAATCAATAGCTTCTTCAACAGATTTATCAATATCATATCCAGCTGAAATATCACTATATTTATATTCAAACTTCTTATTTCCAACTACTATTTTTAATTTTTTATTAAGTAACTTTTGTGTACATTCTGTATTTAATATTTCTTTGGCCTCTTCAAAAGTTTTTCCAGTTAAATCCACATCATTTATAGTAACTCCTGGATAAATTTTATTTTCCCAGTCTTTAGATAACTTTTTTGCATTGTTATAGCTGACTAAAAAAATTCCTGAAACTGCAATTATAAAAACTACTATAATAGATAATATTAATATTATTGCTTGTATTCTCTTTTTTTTCTTATTTGTTTTACTCATAAGTTTCTCCTTCCAAAAATCTCTATATAAAACTTTATTATCTTATTATATAGTAAATACAAATAAAATATAAGATTTTCTAACAAATTTTATATTTTTTTAATTAAATTTTAATATTATTTGTATATATATTTTTAGAAGGAGTTATTGCATAAAAAAAACTGTAACAATATATACTATTTTATTAATATTATGGTTTTATATCCTTAAATTTACGATTGTTCTTTCCTTTGATGTTTCCCCATCATAATCAAAGGCTTCAATTGTTATTTTTACTATTGAGTCTTCTGGAACATTTAATATATCCTTATTAAATACAAATTCTGTATCATCCTCATCTACTGTTCCAATCCAGTAATTATTTGCAAAAATATTATATCCTAATAAATCAATATCTTTATTTTTATCCCAATTAAGAATTATTTTGTTTCCTTCAACTCTAACTCTAAATCCCCTTACTATAGCAGGTTGCATTAATAAATCTATATTATTAGGTCCCCAGTTAGCATCCACTGGATTTCCTACTCCTTCAACCCTTAAATCTTCGCTAAACTGCCATATTCTCCACCTGGTCCATCCTGCTTGATTATTTGGATACGGAGGATTTCCTGGATATTTTGTATACATAGCAATCCAAAGAGGCATACTCTTTAAAGGATATCCTCGTCCTGGAATATAAAAATTATCATATAAGTCTATAAAAAAAGAGCCTGTATAAAGCATTAATCTTCTTCTGCTTTTCCTTTCAAACCTTTTTCTAAACCTATCTATCCAATTAATTAAAGCTTCAGTAGTTAATGTTTTTTCCACAGGGGCTTCTACATCTAATGCAGGAAATAAATCTCCATAATCTTTATTTCCAAATCCTTCTTGTAATATTTTTAGAAAGTCATCACATTGTTCATCTGCTGTATTTAAATCCCATGAAGGTAATGCATAATGATATGCTCCCACTGGAATTCCATAATTTCTTGATGTTTGTGAGTATTCTAAAAATTTTCTATCTACTCTAAATCTTCCACTTCCAGAACCTGATGACCTTACATATAAAAAATCAATTTTTCTTGCAAGTATATTAAAATTAACTCCTTGTGTATACTCATTAATATCTATTCCAAATAAACTATTAGGATTTTTATTTTGCATTAAATTCCTCCAATAAAAAATGACTCTCCTATATAGAATATTTTTAGTTTATTTAAAACGTTACTATTATAAAAACAGTTAAATATTTAATTTAACATAGAAACTTATGTCCTCACCTTCACATTCTGCCCATATTTTACCTCCATGAAGTTCTATTATATTTTTAGATATAGCAAGACCTAAGCCTGAACCCCCCATCTCTGTATTTCTTGATTCATCAACTCTGTAAAATCTATCAAATAATCTATCTAATTTTTCTTTAGGGATATTTTGTCCTTTATTTTTTATTGCAACTATTGCACTTTTTTCTGACTTATATACTCCTATTATTACTTTTCCTGGTTTATAAGAATATTTTATTGCATTAGTTAATAAATTTTCAAATACTCTTAACATCTTATCTGTATCTACATTAACCATAATACCTTCTTTTGAAGATTTATTTATAATTGTTATTCCATTTTCATCAAATATAGGTGCAAGTTCATCTGTAAGCTGTAAAATAAATTCATTTAAGTTTACTTCATTAAGTTTTAGTTTTATTCCATCATTGTTTAATTTAGTATATTCAAACAAATCTTCAATAAGACATTTTAATTTTTCCGACTTTTTAAATGCAATATTAAGATACTCCATCATTGTTTCTTCATTATCATATTTCTTATTTTTTATTAATCCTATATAACCCATTATTGAAGTTAAAGGAGTTCTAAGGTCATGAGAAACATTAGTTATAAGGTCTGCTTTTGTCTTTTCTGCATTTCTTTCAGCTTCAATTTTTTTCTTAATTTCCTCTGACATATAATTTATATTAACTGCAAGATTTTTAAATTCATCTTTTCCTTTTTCTTCTATTCTATAGTCTAGTTCTCCATTAGCTATTCTTTTTAGCCCTTGAGCTATTTCATCTAAATATTTCATTTTATTATTAGTTATTATTAAAAAGCTTAATATAAATATGATACATGAAAGAATTAACACTAAAAAATTATTATCTTTTACAATTACAGCATAAGAAATTTCTGCTTTTGGAACATCAGAATAAATAAAATAGTATTTTTGATTTTGTAAAGTTAATGGATATATAAAACTTTTTGCTTGCCCCTCTTCCCCTGAATTATTAATGCTCATAGTTTTTGATAATATTTGAAATATATCAACTTTATCTTCAACTGCATTTTCAGACCTATATAGTACCTTTCCATCTAAATCAGTAATATATCCTATTTGACTTCCACTAAAGTATTTAAAAAAGTCTTCAAAGTATTTTTCATTATATTTTGTAGAATTATTTTCAGTACTACTTTCTGGTGTATCTTCTTCATATACAAATTCTTCATCACTATTACTAAGTTGTTTAAAATAATTTTTTGCACTGTTTTCTATTGATTCATAATCATATTCAATATTTCCATACTTCTCTTCTCTTATAAAAAAATCACTTGCAAAGGCATAAAATATAAATGATATAACAAAGCATATAGCTACTCCTGCCATTGCTTCAAATCTTATGCTCTTTTCAATCTTTTTTCTAAGCTTAACTGCAATTTTTCTTATGGGATTAAAAATTTTCATGTTATATATTTTTAAAATTAATTTTCTTATAAAGCCTTTATTTTTCAATCTTATATCCAACTCCCCATACTGTTTTTATGAATTTAGGCTTTCTTGGATTTTCTTCTGTTTTTTCTCTTATCTTTCTAATATGAACCATTACTGTATTATCTGATTCCAAAAATTCCTGATTCCACACACTTTCATAAATATTAGCTATTGAAAATACTTTTCCCCTATTTTTTGCTAAAAGCACTAAAATATCAAATTCTGTAGGAGTAAGCTTAACTTCATTATCTCCAATAAATATTTCATGAGTATCTAAATTTATTTTCATATCATCTATGTTTATAATATTTCCTTCTTCTTTTTCTTTTACCTTAGGATTTAATTTATAAAACCTTCTTAATTGAGATTTAACTCTTGCAATAAGCTCTAAAGGATTAAATGGTTTTGTTAAATAATCATCTGCTCCCATATTTAATCCTAATATCTTATCTACATCTTCTGATTTTGCAGAAAGCATTATTATTGGCATTTGTTTTTCCTCACGAATTTTTAAACATGCATCTATACCATTCATTTTAGGCATCATTACATCAAGTATTATTAAATCTGGCTCTTCCATGCTTAAAATCCTTAAAGCTTCTTCTCCATCTGCTGCTTTTAACGTTTCATATCCTTCACTTTTTAAATATATCTCTATTAAATCTCTTATTTCTTTTTCATCATCAACAATTAAAATTTTTTGCATTTTATCCTCCAAAATATTTTCACATTTATATGTTTTTTATTTTATTATACATTTCTTAATATAAAAGCTATATAGTTCTTAAAAATTTCTTAACTTGTTTCTTTTATTAGCTAATAATATTAAGTAAATATAATAAAAAAAGATACTCATCTTTAAATAAAAACAAGTATCTTTTATATTATTATTTAATATTTTTTAAAAAACTATTTAATATTTGTGCTGTTAAGCCCCAAATAACATAATTCTTATATTGATAAAATAATGAACTATACTTACCATCTTTAAATTTATAATTTTTACCTTGATTAATAAGGTGAAATGGGAAATTTTCTGCTCTTTCAACCTTTATTTTACTTTGTATATTTATAGGATTATAATTTATTAGGTAATCTATTGGTACATAAAAAATTTCTTCCACTTCATTTTCGCTTAATTTTACTTCACTTAAATCTTTTACTATACCAAAGAAAGGATGAACTATTAACCCACTATATCTTATAAGAGTATCTAATTCTTTTATTATTTCTACATTTTTAAAAGATAATCCTAATTCCTCTTCTATTTCCCTTATAACTGCTTCTTTTGGTGTTTCATCTTTATCTATTTTTCCACCTGGAAAACAGATATCTCCTGGCTGTTCCCTAAGATTTTTTCCTCTTACTTCAAATATAACATTAGGAATTCCATTTATCTCAGTTAATAAAATAGCAACAGAAGCTCTTTTCATAGTCTTCCAACCATCAATATATTTTTCTGTGTTTTTTATTTTATTTGTTATTTCTTCTAAATTCATTATCTATTTTCTTTAAGAGATTCTTTTATTATTAAGTCTAAAAGACCTGAGAAACTTATATTTCTTCCTGCTGCACTCTTTGGGAATAAGCTATTTTTAGTCATTCCTGGCAATGTATTAACTTCTAAAATATATGGAACTCCTTCTTTAGTTACAATCATATCTACTCTTGAATATACAGAACATTTTAGTGCTTTATAAGTTGCAAGTGCCATTTTTTCAACTTCTTTATGAAGGTTTTCTTCAAGCTCTACTACTACTTCAGATGCTCCTCCATCTTTATATTTTGCCGTAAAATCAAAAAATTCAAATTCTGCACTTGGTTTTATTGCAATTACAGGGAACATTTCTCCTGCAAGTATTGGGCATGTTATTTCATCACCTTTTATGAATTTTTCTATCATAACTTCAGTGTCCCATTCAAATCCTGCCTTAACAGCTTCTTCTATCCCACTTTCTTCTTTTATTATAAAGGTTGCTACACTTGAGCCTCCATGAGTAGGCTTAACTACTACTGGATATCCCATTTCTTCTATTTTCTTATAATCTATTTCTTCTACTGATTTTACATTTATCCAAGGTGCTGTTCTAATTCCTGCTGCCTTTAAAAGACTTTTTGTTACATCCTTATCCATACAAGCTGCACTACTTAAAGGACCACATCCTGAATAGGCAATCCCTAAAGTTTGTAAAACAGATTGAACAGTTCCATCTTCTCCAAATTGACCATGTAATGCAAGTAGAGCAAAATCTATTCCTTTTACTTTAGTTACTATATCTTCTTTTTTATCTATAACAATAGGTACTACCTCATATTTGCTTTTATCTATATTTTCAATTATTGAATTTCCACTTTGAAGTGATATTTCTCTTTCAGAAGAAATTCCACCCATAACAACACCAATTTTCATAATTATATCCTCCTATAGCTTATTTACAAGCTTTATTATTCTATATTTTTATTTGATAATTCTATTTCATATTATTATACTATTATAAAAATCCTATTTATAATAGTACCACTAGCTTTAAAAATTTTATTACTAGTGGTTTACTTTATATTTATAAAATTTTATTTTTTAAGAGTTAATTCTTTTCTATATTTACACAAATGATCTAAAGGACACTCTTCACACTTTGGTTTTCTTGCTATGCAACATCTTCTTCCATGAAAAATCAAAAGATGATGGGTAAGAGACCATTCTTTTTTTGGAAGTTCTTTTTGAAGCTGTTTTTCTACTTCCAAAACATTTTCAGAATCTGCTAACCCAAGTCTATTAGATACTCTAAAAACATGTGTATCTACTGCTATGGATGGAACGTTAAAAGCATTTGATAAAACTACATTGGCAGTTTTTCTTCCTGCTCCTGCTAATGTAGTTATCTCTTCCATGGTTTTAGGAACTTCTCCATTAAAATTATCCTTTAATTGATGACACATTAATATTAAATTTTTAGCCTTATTTCTATATAACCCTATCTCTCTTATTCTTTCTTCAAGCTCCTCATTGGTAAGCTTTAAAAAAGAATCTACATCTGGATAATCTTTAAATAACCCTTCTGTAACCTGATTTACCTTTTTATCTGTTGTTTGTGCAGATAAAATTGTTGCAACTAAAAGCTGAAATGGTGTTTCATAATTTAACTCACACTTTGCATCTGGATACGTTTCTTTTAAAATATCTAATATTTCTTTTGTTCTTTTTTTCATTTATTTATATACACCTCTATATTTTTCTGGCAATAAATCCGCTATTGATTTCATTAAAGTATACATACATCTATCATCATAATCATGTTTATTTTCACCCTCTTCTTTCTTTGGAAGTTCAACAGGGTCTCCAAACTTAACAACCACATCTGACTTATTCCAAGTTTCAGCACCCATATCTCCTGAAGTATTAACTGGTAATAATATATCTGTTCCACTCATTCCTATTGGAATTATTTTTGCTTTTGTAAGCCTTGCAAAAAGTAGTATTCCCCTTTTTCCTTCAATCATAGCCCCTGTCCTACTTCTTGTTCCTTCTGGGAAAATTAATATATTATTTCCATCTTTAATAGCTTTAACTATTTTTGTTATAGAATCCTTATCTGGAGAATTAGGCTTTATTTCTATTTTCTTAACTAGCATTGCCCCTAAACGAGTTGTAGAATCATTATCAAGCTTTACTCCTGCTATAAAATATGGGTCATACTTTTCTTTTAATATTTTATTTAAAACAAGTCCATCAGAATTACTTAAGTGATTACATATGAATATTTTTGTTCCCTCTACTTTATCTACTTTATCAAAATCTTCTACTACAACGTTAGCATACTTTTTTAAATATCTTTCCACAATTATTTTTGCAACAAATAAAACTAAACCTTCTGGAAGACTAGATATTACTTTAATAGCTAATGGTGATAACATTATTTTTACCCCTTTCTTATACTTTTTTATGAACACATTTATTATATGCTAGTTAAAATTAGAAGTCTATATAATTATATTAAACTTTATTATTCCTTTAATAATTTGTAAATATATATGAAATTTTCTAAAAAAATAAGCTAACAATATTTATTAATAATACTGTTAGCTCTTATACTTTATATAACCATATCATTATATATTTTTTGTTTTTTTCCTCTTAATGTTGTTATCTCTACAATTTGCTTATTTGTTCTTACAATATTTCTTGCAGAAATTCCAACCGCTGTTGCATTTGGAGGTACATCCTTAAGAACTACTGAATTGCTACCTATTTTAGCATTGTCTCCAATTTTTATTGGTCCAAGAACCTTTGCTCCTGCTCCAATAAGAACCCCATTACCAACAGTAGGATGCCTTTTTCCTTTATCTTTTCCAGTTCCTCCTAAAGTTACCCCATGATATAGCATAACATCATCACCAATTTCTGTTGTTTCACCTATAACAACTCCCATTCCATGGTCTATAACTAATCCTCTTCCTATGGTTGCTCCAGGATGAATTTCTATTCCAGTAAAAAACCTTGATATTTGAGAGATAAGTCTTGCTATAAAAAAACATTTATGCTTATAAAAAAAATGTGCAATTCTATATGCTATTAAAGCATGAATACATGGGTATAAAAGAAAAACTTCTATTTTACTTCTTGCTGCTGGGTCATTATCTAACACTCTTTGTAACTCATAATTAAGATTTTTAAACAAATTTCACAACCCCTTTTATTAATTTATTTAATTAAATATTCCTATTGAAATATATTTTTCACCACCATCTGGTGCTATTGCAAGAACCTTTTTACCTTTACCTATCTTTTTAGCAATTTGCATAGCTACATATATGGCTGCTCCTGAAGATATTCCTAGTAATATTCCTTCTTTATCTACAAATTCCTTTGCTGTTTTTATAGAATTTATATCTGAAACAGTTATAACTTCATCAATAACACTTTCATCATATATTGAAGGAATAAATCCTGCACCTATTCCTTGTATATTATGTGCTCCTGGTTTTCCTCCACTTATTACTGCTGATGTTTTTGGTTCAATTGCTACTACTTTTATATTTTTATTTTTTTCTTTAAGCTTTTTAGCAACTCCAACAATTGTTCCACCAGTTCCAACTCCTGCAACTACATAATCTAAATCACTTAAATCTTCATAAATTTCTTCTGCTGTAGTTTCATAATGTTTTTTAGTATTTGCTTCATTTTCAAACTGTTGAGGAATAAAATATCCTTCTTTATCTTTATATTCTAATGCTTTTTCAATTGCTCCTTGCATCCCCTTACTTCCTTCTGTTAAAATAAGTTCTGCTCCATAAGCTTTTATTAAATCTCTTCTTTCTTTACTCATTGTTTCAGGCATAACTATTATAACTTTATATCCTTTTACTCTTCCTATAAATGCAAGACTTATTCCAGTATTTCCACTTGTTGGTTCAACTATTGTATATCCTTTTTTTAATAATCCTTTTTTCTCAGCATCTTCTATCATTCCTAATGCTGCTCTATCTTTAGTACTTCCACCTGGATTAAATTTTTCAAGCTTTACATAAACTTCTGCACTATTTTCATCTACCATATTATTAACTTTTACTATAGGTGTTTTTCCAATTAAATCCAATACTCCATTATAAATCATATTATTTCTCCTTCTAATTATAATTTTTAATAATTAACTCAAAAAAAAATTCGTCCTATAAAAAATATATAGAGACGAATATTATTCGCGGTTCCACTCTAATTGGATTAAAAAATCCCAACTTAAAGTCAAATACTAAACTTAAAAATTTAATATTTTATCACTATAACGGGCGAACCCGGGGAATCCTACTTTAGTTCAAATTCCAACTCAAAAGGGCACTTCACATAAATTATGGATAAAAAGCTTTCAGCTTTGCTTTTTTCTCTGTATTCCTCCTAAATGCTACTTTTCTTTTTCTAAGTTTTTAATTTATTTACTCTGTTTAGTTTTAATATTATTATATTCCATTGTTCTTTTTTGTCAATATAATTGATTTATGTTTTTTGTTAATTAATTTTTATACTTCATTAAATTATTTTTCTTTTTCCATAATGGATATAATACCTCATCTATTATATCATGTATTTGCACAACACCCACTAATCTTCCTTCCTCATCTATAACTGCTGTTAATAGTAAGTTATATTTTATAGCTAATTCTGTTAAATTATCAATTGTATCTTCATGCTTTACTGTCGATATATTTTCTTCCATAATTTCTTTTAAAGGTGTAGAAGAATCCTTTAATAATAAGTCTTTTAATATTACTAATCCTTTTAATTTATCCTCCTCATCAGTTACATATATATAATGCATACATTCTTCATCAGGCTCCATTTCTTTTAATATATCAATAGCTTCACCAACTGTTACTGTCTGTCTAAAAGATATAAAGTCAGTAGACATTATACTACCTGCTGTTTCATCTTCATATTTTAATAGTTCCTTAACCTCTTCGGCATCATCTTGTTCAAGATTAACTAAAACCTTCTCTCTATCTTCTCCTTCAAGTTCTTCTAAAAGGTCTGCAATTTCATCATTTCCCATATTTTCAAGAAGTTCTGCTGTTTTTGTTTCTGAAAGGTCTTTTATGATGCTTCCTTTAACATCATCCTCCATCTCCTCAAAGGTATCTGCTGCTAAATCTTCATCAAGAGATTCAAATAATTGCTTTCTTGAACCTTCATCAAGTTCTTCTAAAATATCTGCCAAATCTGCTGGATGTAAAGTTGAAAGTTTTTTATATGAATCTGATAGTTGAAGATTATTATTTATCATTTCAAGTGATTCAACATCATCCCAAGTAAGTATTTTATCTTCATATTCTTTATTAATCATTTTATAAAGAAATCTGCCAAATCCCTCTAAGCCTTTTCTTCTAAATCTAGCAAGAGGGCCTGTTTCAACTGCTACTACTCTATATTCTCCTGCTATTTCTGCAATACTTAAATCATTAACTCTAACAACCTTTTTCCCATTAATATCTACTATCTTTTTATCTAGAAGATGTTCAGATAAAAGATAGGTATAGGTTCTTGGAAGTATCTCTCTGCTTCCTACTGTTTTTATTACTATCTTTCCATTATCATCATATACTCCAATACTCCTAAATTCATAATGAAATATAGAACCATCTTTTTTCACATTATATCCTATTGCCCTAGGATAACCTTCATCTGTGCTAACATAAATATCCTTAAGTTCTCCTAATACATCATTAAACTCATCATAAATTTTTTTACCAAGTATTTGAGAATATAAAAATACAGATAATCTTTTCATACTAATTCTCCTCCTTATTTTCTTCTAAGGAGGAAATCTTTAAGTAAATAACTTTGGCTTCCTTCTTAGAAGATTATTCAGTTTTGGATTGTCTATTCGTTCAGGTCCAGCCTCCATTATTTACACCGCCTTCTTTATCATAAAATTAGCAGACCTACACTCTTTATAGTCTGCCTACTTACCTTCTTATATATTATATTATAATACCTTTAAAAGGCAACAAATTATTTTATTTTTAAATATTATTTTACAATGACTTATACTTATATTCTTGTTTTATTGATACAAAAATCTTACTGTGTTAAAATTGTGTTTAGTAAATATTTTTAATTTAAGGAGAATGAAAATGAAATTTATTTTACCATCAATTTTATCTGCTGATTTTGCAAATTTAGGTGCTCAAGTAAAAGAACTTGAAGATAATGGAATAGAAATAGTACATATAGATATTATGGATGGACACTTTGTTCCTAATATATCTTTTGGATTTCCTGTAATGAAATCTTTAAGACCAATTACAAAAATGACTTTTGATGTACACTTAATGATTGAAAATCCTGCAAATTATATAGAAGAGTTTGTTAAAAGTGGTGCTGATATGATTACTGTTCATTTAGAAGGAAATAACCATATTCATAGATTAATACAAAATATTAAGTCTTATAATGTAAAGGCTGGGATTGCTATAAATCCTGGAACACCTGTTGCATCATTAAAGCATTTACTTTCAGACCTAGATTTAGTTTTAGTAATGGGAGTTAATCCAGGCTTTGGTGGACAATCATTAATACCTTTCACTATTGATAAAGTTAGAGAATTAGATGCTATAAGAAAAGCTGAAAACTTAAATTTTAAAATAAGTGTTGATGGAGGTATAAAAAGCACAAACTATAAAGAAATGCTAGAAGCTGGTGCTGATATGCTTGTTGCTGGTTCTGATATATTTAAAAACAATGCAATACAAGATAACATAAATAGTTTTAAATAGAAATGGAGTTAATATAATGAATTTAGCTAAAGATTTTTTACCTATTAGCAAAGAAGATTTAAAAAAGAGAAATATAGACCAATTAGATTTTATAATAGTAACTGGAGATGCTTATGTTGACCATCCTTCTTTTGGAACAGCTATCATTGGAAGGACTTTGGAATCTCAAGGCTTTACAGTTGGTGTTATTCCTCAACCAAGATGGGATAGTGTTGAAGATTTTAAAAAGCTAGGAACTCCTAAATATGCCTTCTTAGTTAATTCAGGTAATATAGATTCTATGGTCAATCACTATACTGCTGCAAAAAAGAAAAGACATGATGATTTATATTCCCCTGGTGGAAAATCTGGCTTTAGACCTGATAGGGCAGTTATTGTTTATTGTAATAAAATAAGAGAAGCTTTTAAAGATATTCCTATAATAATAGGAGGAATTGAAGCAAGTCTTAGAAGGTTTGCTCATTATGATTATTGGTCTGATAAAGTAAGAAGAAGTATTTTATTAGATTCTAAAGCTGACCTTTTAAGCTATGGAATGGGTGAAAAAACAACAATTCAAATAGCTGAAATGTTTAAATATGGTTCAAAAATAAGTGATATGACTGATATTAGAGGAACATGTTATGTAACTAAAAATATTGATAATCTTTCAAACTATATAGAAGTTCCATCTTTTGAAGAAGTATCAACAGATAAAAAAGCTTATGGAGAAGCTTATAAAGACGAATATTATGAACAAGATTCTATAAGAGGTCACATGATAGTTCAAAAACATGGTGATAGATATTTAGTTCAAAATCCTCCTCAAGTTCCTTTAACTAATGAGGAAATGGATTTTACTTATAATCTTCCATTTATGAGAACTTATCATCCAATATATGAAGCTGCTGGTGGAATACCTGCAATACAAGAAGTTAAATTTTCAATTACAAGTCATAGAGGATGTTATGGTTCATGCTCTTTTTGTGCCTTGACCTTCCACCAAGGAAGAGTTATTCAAACAAGAAATGCAGATTCAATTGTTGATGAGGCTAAGCTATTAACAAAACTTCCTGACTTTAAAGGATATATTCATGATGTAGGAGGTCCTACTGCTAATTTTAGGCATAGAGCCTGCAAAATTCAAATAGAACATGGAACTTGTAAAAATAGACAATGTATGTTTCCAAGTCCTTGCAAAAATCTTATTATAGACCATAAGGAATATTTATCTGTTTTAAGAAGAGTACGTTCTATAGAAGGAGTTAAAAAAGTATTTGTTCGTTCTGGTATAAGATATGATTATTTAATACATGATAAGGATGATACCTTCTTTAAAGAACTTTGTAAATATCATATAAGTGGTCAGCTTAAGGTTGCTCCAGAACATGTTACTCCTAGAGTTTTAGCACAAATGGGCAAACCAACTAGAGAAGTTTATGATAAGTTTGTACAAAAATACTTTGATATAAATAAAAAGATTAATAAAAAACAATTTTTAGTTCCTTATCTTATGTCTTCTCACCCTGGTTCTGACTTAAATGCTGCAATAGAGCTTGCACAATATGTAAAAAAAATGGGCTATACTCCTGAACAGGTTCAAGACTTCTATCCAACACCTGGAAGTCTTTCAACTACAATATATTATACTGGATTTAATCCATTAACAGGCGAAAAAGTATATACTCCTAAAACTCAAGAAGAAAAAAATATGCAAAGAGCTCTTATACAATTTGCTGTTCCTAAAAATTATGAAATTGTGAAGAAAGCACTTATTAAAGCTGGAAGAACAGACTTAATAGGTAATGGTAAAGATTGTCTTATCCCAGCTAATCCTCCAAGACATAGCAATAACAATTATAAAAGTGCAAATAAATCTGATAAAGTTAAACCTTCTAATAATCAGATTAAAAAGAAACCTTCAAGTCATAGTAAAAAAGCTAAAAATAAAAAAAAATAATATAAATTAAAAGTAAAGGCTATACATAATCAACTTAAAATTATTATGTATAGCCTACATTTTATTATTTAATTACCATCTTCCTAACCCTAAAATTTTAAGAAAATCAGTTTTATTAATTAAATATCTTTTTAGATTTTTTTCTGGTTCTTGGAAAATAACTTCTTCACTAAAAGTATCTGTATTTTCTGGATTATCTTTTTCGAATTCCATCATATGACATTTTCCACTTAAAGTAACATATTCAGGCTTATAACTTGATATTGCAATAAAAATAAACATTATATACATAATTGTCGCTTGATTTAATCCAGTAAAAGCATATACTATTATATCTTTAATTTCAGGCTGAAATTCTGGAGATAAAACTGCTAAGTATAAGAAAAGAGTTGTTATTGTAAACATGGATAAAACTCTAAAAACATATCCAAATAAAATTTCAAAATCAAATAATTTATCTTTTATTAACCCTTCATCCAAAAGATTTCTTTTTATAGATAGCCTTTGCTGAGTTATTGCCATATTTATATTCTTATCTCCATTTGCAAATCTTAATCTTTTTGCCTCTCCATTAAAAAAATTATAAATAAGCTTTTCTGCTTTATTTAAACTATAAAAATTCACATTTTTATTTGATAAAAATATTCCAAGCCTTCCTTCTACTGAAGTTATATATTGATAAACATATAGTTTATATCCATAATATTTTATAAAATCAGAATTTTTTTCCTTTGAATTATGTTTTAAAATAATATACTCTTCATTACTTATTTTTCTTATATCCTTACATTCATATTTTTTTCTTTTTTTAACTTGATAATTTATAAATGCAATTATATTAAAATAAACAACTAGAACTAAAAAAATATATAACTCCATTCTTTCTACCTTTCTTAACTCATAACTGTTATAAGTTTTCTTTTATTCCTAAAACTTCAATTGCTCCTTTAATACATTGAATATGTAATGGAAAATCTGGACCTCTTTCTCCATCTATATCAGTTACTATATCTTCTTCACATTCTATATATAAATCATCTGTTTTAAAGTAAATTACTTTATTAGAATCTAAATGTTCTCCCTTTAGCACCTTTATAAATAATGGAAGTATCTCAAATATTTGAACTGCTTTTATTACTATAACATCTAGGAATCCATCCATTGCACTTGACCTAGTTGCTAGCTTAAAATTACCTGCTGTTTGACCATTAAATATAAGCATTAAATACATTTCTCCATCATAATTTACTTCTTTAGATTTAAGTTTAATTTTTAATTTTCTAAAATTAGGAAGTTCTTCTATACCTTTTATATAGTATGCAAGCTTTCCTATTGTATTTTTAAGTGCTACATCCGTCTTTTGAGAAACATCTGTGAAAAGTCCTGTGCTTGCAACATTTATAAAATATCTTTCATTAATCTTTCCTATGTCCACTTTTACTGGTTTTGAAGATAATATTTGCTCACAAGCCTTTTCAATATCTTGAGGCATATTAATAAACTTTCCAAAATCATTTGCAGTACCTACTGGTAATATTCCTATTGGTAAGTTTAATCCTTTTTCTTTCATAGCATTTATAAGTATATCTACAGTTCCATCTCCTCCTGCTATTAAGATATAACTATAGCTTTCATCTACTATTTCTAAGGCTTCCTTTATTCCCTTATTTTTTGATATTCTAAAAGGTACGATTTGATAGTCTCTTTCCTCGTGAATTTCAATAATTTTATCAATTTTACTTAATATACTTCCTTCACCAGAAAATGGATTATATATAAATCTTACTTTTTTCATAAATATACCTCCATATTGTAAATATACCTAAAATTATATCACTTATAACAAATACTGTCTATGTACGAGCCACTTGATACTTGTGCTAAAATAAGTAAATTTTTAAACCCTCTTATATTATCTATAATTTTATGATATAATCTTATACTATAAGTTTGGAATTATTTTTTATTAGTTTTTAGGAGTGGATTATATGAAAAAAAGTTGTATTCCTAACATTTTCACCTTTATAAATCTATCATGTGGAGTTATTTCATTATTATTAACTTTTCAAAAAAATTTTGTTTTATCAAGTATATTTATACTTTTAGCAGGATTAGTAGATAGATATGATGGAAGGATTGCAAGATATCTTAATGTTTCTAGTGAATTAGGGAAAGAGTTAGATTCTCTTTCAGATTTAGTTTCTTTTGGAGTTGCACCTTCATTATTGATGTATATATCTTTTAACCTTAACTCAATAGGTCCAAAAGGAATCATAGGAACAGCAATTTTAATTACTCTTCCTATATGTGGTGCTTTTAGACTTGCACGATATAATACTTCAACCTTTGATGGTATTTTTACAGGAGTTCCTATAACTATAATAGGATGTTTTCTTGCTCTTTTAGGATTATTATCAAATTATATTTATATTCCTATGATATTATCTGTTATATTTATGATTTTAGGTTCTTACCTTATGGTAAGCAATATTAAACTAAAAAAAGTTTAAAATAAGACCCTCTTTAAGTTTAGTTTTACTAAAAGAGGGTTTTCTCTTATTCGGAAATTGTATCATTCTCTAACTCTTCATTAAGTTCTGCTTTAATTTTTTCTTTTTCTCTGTTTACTGAAACAACTTCATTTTTTATATAACAATATTTAGTATATGAGCCTTCACACTTTTTTACAATCTTTAAAAGGTCATCAATAATATCTCCAATAGAGTCCATTCGTGCTATTAAATCTTTTAAATTTCCTTTTTTAATTGCAGAATTACCATTCAATTCCATAGCTCCACTTATAAGCATTCTATACATTTCAATATAGTTTCTAAGAAGTGCTGTAAGATTATTTAAATCATTATAATTTTTTTGAATGATATTATCATAGCCCATCTTATTCCTCTATGCATTTTTCTGCATATTCCTCATCATAATACTCAATATTTTCATTTTCTTCACAGTAGATATATTTATCTTCATATTTTTCAGGCTCATCTATAAATCTAAATCCCTTATTATCTTTATTTATATAATCATTAATTACTGGGATTAAATAATCTTTTGGAAAATTTTGATACATTTTGTTGCCTCCTCAGTAATTATTTAATTTTACAATAATGTTTAAAATATTCCCTAGGATATTTACACAATGGACAATATTCTGGTACTTCCTTTCCTTCATATATATAACCACAATTCATACACTGCCACATAATATCTTTTTCACTTTTAAACATTTCATCTCTTTTTATCATATCCAAAAGTTTTAAAAATCTTTTTTCATGCTCTTCTTCAACTTCTCTAAGTTCTTTATAAAATTTAGCAATTTCATAAAATCCTTCTTTTTCTGCTACCTCTTCAAACTCCTTATATATCTTTTTATTTTCTTCCATTTCTCCTTTCGCTGCATCTTGTAAATTCCATTCAGTATTTTTTACTTTTCTTAAATATCTTCTTATTGCTTCTCTAGCATGAGCTTTTTCATTTTCAGCAGTTTCCTCAAATATTTCTGCTACCCATCTATACCCTTCACATCTAGCTTCCTCAGCATAAAATGTATATTTATTTCTTGCTCTTGATTCCCCAGCAAAAGTCTTATATAAATTTTTTTCTGTTTGACTTCCTTTTATATTCATTTTAATCTCCAAGCAAATTCATTACATTTTTACTTTATTCAAGGGAAATGCTAATGGTTACTATTTACTATAATTTTTGTTACTAATGAGAATTTTCTGTTAATGTAAGTTCTCCATTTTCATTACAATTAATAGCAAACTCTTTACATTCCTTTGTTTTTGTTATAAGTCTTACTTTTCTTCCCCATAAAGCTTGAATATATTTTAAAGTCTGCTTTGCATAAACTATATCTAATTCTCGTCCATCATAAACATGATCAAGTGTTAGTGTATAATCTTTTGTATTTAAATCTATTACTCTTATATAAGGCACTCCTCCTAAGCCACTTGTAAAGGCAAGATTATCTCTAATTTTCTTCCATCCTTCATCATCGGATACTTCTTCAATATAGTAATCAAAATTTCTCTTTCCATATTGAAATAAATTTAACTCCTCACATAAATCCAAAGTTAAATATCTTCTTATAAACGAAGCATCTCTCTCTATTTCCCTTACCTCAAATATCTTTTCTCTTCCATATCTTTTTTCTAAATCTTGAAACATTTTAAAACCTATATAATATGGATTTATTCCTCCAACAATAGGAGCTACTACATCATTATGTCTTTTCAAAAATTCAAAATGAAGATTTTCATCAAGATTTAAATTTTTTAATATAGTGTAGTGCCAGTAGCTAGCCCACCCTTCATTCATAGTTTTTGTTTCAATCTGAGGAAGAAAATATTCTGTTTCTCTTTTTACTACTTTTAAAATATTTTTTTCCCATTCTTCAAGCTTACCATACTCTATGATAAATTCAACTAAATCATCATAAGGTTCAAGAGGTACTTTTTCTAAATTAGGAGGTTCTATTTCTTCATTTTCAAAAATACTTCTATTATCTAATCTTCTTTCATATTCATCAATTAAAGATTTTTTTATTTCATCCTGACTTTTTTCTTTTCTTCCAATAACTCTGCCTATGTTATATCTTATAGCATGAGCTGCATCTAATATTCTCTCTACTTTCTCATAGCCTATTCCTGGAGTATTTATATATCCTCTTATAATCTCTCCATCAAGCTTAAACATTTCTAAAGAATTCTTAGCCCTTGTTCCTTCTTTAAAAAGTCTATTATTTTTAAAGAAATCATTATGTCCATATACATGTGCCATAGTTAAGATTTGAAGTAATAATGTATTTTCTTTCATTAAATATGCAAGGCAAGGATTAGAATTTATAACCATTTCGTAAGGAAGTCCTGTCAAATTTAACGAATATAGGGTTTTATTTTTTTCATATGCCTTTCCAAAACTCCAATGAGGATATCTAGAAGGAATACCTAAATATGCTTCATATCCTATCATTTCATTAAAGCCTATTATTTCAAATTCCTGTGGATAAAAATCTAATCCAAGCTCTAATGCCTTATCTTCAATTTTTTTATTCCATTCTTTTAATTCCTTTAAACTGTATGTCACCTTTCATCCTCCCTCATTTCATTAGTAAGCATAAGCTTTAATGCATTCCATAAATCCTTCTTCTCTCTAACAATTACTGGAGTAAAATTTTCTTCCTTAACTTCATTAGTGAACTTAAAATACATTGTAGTAGAATAAGTTGAAGGAAGAAGTTCTGCATATCCAAACATATTACTAACCTTACAAAGTTCTTTTACAGCCTTTACTGCATTTTCATTATCTTCAGACCAGTTATCTCCATCAGAAGCATATACAGGATATATATTCCACATCATTGGAGGATATTTTTCTTTTATAATATCTAATGCCATATTTAATCCACTTGATATATAGGTTCCTCCAGATTCTGCTTTATGAAAAAATTCATCCTCATCAACATGTTTTGCAACAGTAGTATGAGAAACAAATTCAAAAGCTATATTATTATATTTTTTTCTTAAAAACTTAGATAAAACAAAGAAAAATGACCTTGCTAAGTATTTTTTGGAATTATCCATAGAACCTGAAACATCCATAATAAAAATCATTACTGCATTGCTTTCTCTTTTAGGTTTCTTTTTTACTCTGTAATATCTTAAATCCTCCTCCTTAAAAGGAAATCTCTCTATTTCTTCCTCTAGTCCTGCTTCTTTTAAAGCCCTTTTTTTCCCTTGCTTTCTTGCTATCTTAGACATTACAGTTTTCTTCTTTGCAAGTCTTGGATTAATTCCATACTTCTGATATCCTCGCTTTTTACCAGAGCTTTCTACTAATATATCAGAATATTTTTTTCTATCTAAGTTAGGTAAATCTAGGTCTTCTACTATATAATCTAAAATTTCCTCTAAGGTAATTTCAGTTTCATATATATCTTCTCCCTCTTCATTACCTGCTCTATCCTTTCCTTTTCCACCTTGAGGTTTTCCTGTGGCTATTTTATCACCTCTTTTTTCTTCTCCAGTACCTGTTACAACCCCTTTAGAATTTTTTCCATATATAAATTGATACTCTTTTATTCCTCTTATAGGAATTTTGAACTTTTTATTTTTCCCTTCTCCTATAATACTTTCTTCTGATAATATATCTCCTAAATTTTCCTTTATTGATTTTTCAACTAATTGTCTATGTCTTCTTCTATCTTCAATAGACCTATCATGGTCTACAAAATTATCACTATTATCTCTAAAGATTGCCATGTACTATCAATCCTTCCACAAATTATTTGCAGCATATTTTAATATAACATCACAGCAATGTAGACAATATCCCTTGCTCTTAAGCTCTTCTACCATAGCATTATATTTTTCTGTTTGCTCTTTATCTCTTACTCTTGACTTTGTAACTATTCTTGATAAATCCTTAACTGAAGCTAATAGTTTCTTTTCAATAGCCTCTTTAAGTGGTTCATAGGATGTATAATCTATCTTTCCTCCATTTCTTACAAGATAGAACATATAAGAAGTTACATCAGCTCTAAAACCTTTACTTGAATTCTCTGAAACTCCTATTTGTTCCTCTATATTTCTCATAAACTCTTCATCAGGATTTAATTCTTCTCCTGTTGAATTATCTTTTATTTTGCTCTTATTTACAAAAGCCTCTGCATTATCTATATAATTATTAAATAAGCTTTCTGCTTGTTCCTTAAATGAATGTATAAAAGCTTTTGTAATTTCCTTTTCAAGAATCTTATTATATTCTTTTCTTATACTATCTTGAATAAATGCTAAATATCTCTTTTTATCATCTGCTCCAATGTCCATTTCTTTAATAGATTTTGTTATACTTTCCATTATGCTTAATGGATTTATACAGTCATATTCAGAATTAGAAAGTGCATTATCAATAGCCTTAATAATAAATCTAGTTGATATACCTTTCATACCCTCGTATGAACCAGCTTCTTCTCTAAGCTCCATAATATCAATTCTTTTTGTAGTACCTTTTTCTACAATCTCTTCTCCATTATAAATTTT
Organism: Clostridium sp.; assembly: GCA_022785265.1. Lineage (GTDB taxonomy): Bacteria > Bacillota > Clostridia > Clostridiales > Clostridiaceae > Clostridium. Next base: position 33,787 of record JALFQD010000279.1, read on the forward strand.
AAGCTTTGTCATAGGGTCAACCTTTGCAGATGGAGCAAGTCTTGTTAATATTGCAAACATAGCTGCTATTTCAATAGTATGAGGGGCAATATGAGCCTTAAAATTACTCTTTTTAAGAATCTTTTGATAAATCTTCTTTTCTTCATCAAGTTCAAGACAATAAGGTACTTCTACTTTTACAATTCTATCTAATATTGCTTCATTTGTATGGTCTGACTTAAACTTATTCCATTCAGCTTCATTTGAATGAGCTATAATAACTCCATCAAAATAAATCATAGCTCCCTTTCCTGGTGAAGGAACTGATTTTTCTTGAGTGGCTGTTATTATTGTGTGAAGATATTCAACATCATTCTTAAACACTTCTATAAATTCAACTAATCCTCTATTTCCCACATTAAAAGCACCATTTAAAGAGAATATTCTTGGGTCATCCTCTGAATACATATCCATTTTTGAAATATCAACTGAACCAGTTAATATAGATGTATCTTGATTATTAGGGTCAACTGGTGGTACCACCCCTACACCCTTTCTTGAGCGTATAGAAAAATTAACTCTCTCTACTGGAAAATCTTCATAATGTCCATGATATTCATGCTTTAATCTATATTTACATATTGGACAAAGGTCTCCTTCAATCTGCACTCCAAGATTCTTTTCAAATTCATCTCTTAAATGATTGGGAACAAGATGTAATGGTTCTTCATGCATTGGACATCCTTTTAGTGAATATATTGGTTCACAATTCTCTAAAGCCTTCTTTAAGCTTTCAACTAAGGAAGACTTTCCAGCTCCAACAGGTCCAACTAAATATAAAACTTGTCTAGATTCTTCTCCTTTCATTGCAGCAGAATTAAAGTAATTTGCTATCTTCATTATAACTTTATCTATTCCATAAAAATCATCTTTAAAAAAGCCATATTTTCTGATAACATCATTACCATAAATCTTTCTTATCCTTGCATTTTCTTCACCCTTTAATACTTCTACACCTTTACTTATAATCATATCTTGTATTCTCTTATGAGCTAACTTTGCTATATCTGGATTATTTTTTACTATTTCTAAATAATCTAAAAAAGACCCTTCAAACTTTTCTTTATTTCTATTTTCTCTATCACTCTCAATAAATTCTCTAAAGTTCATACCTTCTCCCTCCTTTATACTTTAATATATTCATCTTATGTTACACTCTATGACTTAAAATAATGATTTTTTAATGATTATAACTATTTTTTATTTCACTATATTTAACAAATACTTTACTTATTCATATCTTTTATTGTATAATATTGTAAGTAATTGTTTTAAAATCATTTTATAGGAGGAAAATATGAAAAATTCAGATAAAAAAGGCTTTAATTTTTTTATAGCTCTTAGTGAGAGTAGCTTTATGACAAAATTAATGATTTTCTTATTTATAGTACTTTTTGCTTTAATAGTATTTATTATTATAACTCAAGATTCAAATGCTTATGATGGAAATTATTATACTAACAAAAAAGATACTGTTACTGTCTCTAAAAGCACATCTACTGCTACAACTACAGCAACAGCTACAAGTACAGCAACTGCAACTGTTACCCCTAAAGAAACATCTACAGCTTCACCAGTAGAAACTTCAACACCATCAGAAACAACAATTGAGGATATTCAAACTGATGAAAATAACTTAAATGAAGAAAATAATACAAGTAATTCATATCAAAATTATAGTGAACCTAATTATAATGAAACAATAAATACAGAACCAGTTGCTCCAATAGTAGTACCTACAACTCCAGAGGAACCTACTCAGCCTGTTCAACCAGAGGAACCTGTGCAACCAGAGGAACCTGTGCAACCAGAAGAACCCGTTCAGCCAAATGAACCTGCTCAACCAGAAGAGCCTATTCAACCAGATGATTCTAATGACCAACCTAATGACCCAGCAACTTCTGTTGAATAGCAAATATAAATTTTTACATAACATAAAATCTTAAAAATTAAAGGAATTGATGTAGATAACAAACTTTATATCTAAATCAATTCCTTTATTATTTGATAATTTATGAATAACTTTCCAAAATAATAATATATTCAATATCATTTTCTTGTATTAATAATCTTTAAAACTTCATCACCATATTTTTCAATTTTCTTTTCCCCAACACCTCGTATTTCTTTTAATTCATCTAAATTTTTAGGAAGTTTATTTGTAATTTCTATTAATGATGTATCTGAAAATATTATATATGGTTTTATATTTTCTTTGTTAGCTGTTACTCTTCTCCAATTCTTTAATTTTTCGAATAATTCTTTATTAATAGGCTCTTCATATTCTTTTATTAAAAGCATAACCTTTTGTTTTCCTAGTAATATATCCATAGATTTTTGATTTAATCTAAGCATTGAATAGGTTCCTTCTTTGAGATTCACATATTTTTTAAGGAGCATTTCTTTAATAATAGCTTTTATAAAAGAAGATGTATAATTTTTCATTAATCCAAAGGTAGTTATATTGTTAAGATTAAACTGAATTATTTTAGGTCCCTTTATTCCTCTTAATATGTCTGTAAGTACCGATATTCCATACTTTTCTCTTGTTCTGTATACTGTTGATAATATCATTTGTGCTTCCTTTGTAAAATCTTTAACCTCATCATTTTTTACACAATTACTACAAGTTCCACAGTAAAAATTTTCTGTTTGTTTGTTAAAGTATCTTAGTAAATTATTTTTATAGCAATTATCCTCTTCACAAAAATCTATCATAGACTGAAGCTTACTTAAAGCTATTTCTCTTCTATTTAAGTTGCTACTCTTATTTATTATAAATTCTACTCTTTTTATATCATCTCTATTATAAAAAAGATAGCAACTACACTTTTCTCCATCTCTTCCTCCTCTTCCAATCTCCTGATAGTAGCTTTCTAAATTTTTAGGGATGGTGGTATGTATTATATATCTTACATTAGACTTGTCTATCCCCATTCCAAAAGCATTGGTTGCTATCATTATATTTGTTCTTTCAAAAAGAAAATCTTCTTGAAATTTTTCTCTTTCATCATCTTCAAGACCTGCATGATACATTCCTACCTTATAGCCTAAATCTTTTAATTTAAAATAAAGAATTTCAACTTCTTTTCTTGAAAGACAATAAACTATTCCTGATTCATCTTCATATTTTCTTATTATATCTTTTATTTTTTCTAATTTATCCTCTTCTTTATATACATTTATTATAAGATTTTCTCTGTTTATATCACCTATAAATATATAAGGATTCTTAATTCCAAGAAGTTTAATAGAATCTTTTTTAACTTCTTCTGTTGCAGTACTTGTAAAAGCTGAAACTACTGGTCTTTTATTTAATGTGTCAATAAAAAGCCTTATATATCCATAGCTTATTCTAAAATCATGCCCCCACTGAGAAACACAATGAGCTTCATCTACAGCTACCTGAGAAATATTTAAATCTTTAATCATATTTACAAATATTTTTGATTCAAGCCTTTCTGGTGCAATATAAATAAGCTTATAAATTCCAAGTGAAGCATCTTTTAATATTTCTTTTATTTCTTCTAAACTTTTAGTACTATTTATGTATGTAGCACTTACTCCATTTTCTTTTAAAGAATCTACTTGGTCTTTCATTAAAGAAATAAGAGGAGAAATTACTAATGTTATTCCATCCATAATCAAAGCAGGTATTTGATAACAGATAGACTTTCCAGCACCAGTAGGCATTATACAAAATACATCCTTATTTGATAATATATTTAAAATAATATTAAGCTGACCTTCTCTAAAATTATCATAACCAAAAAACTTTTTTAATGCATATTGTGCCTTTTCTTTATTATTCATAGTAAATTTTCACCTCTTTTTCTATTATTAACACTTTGTTTCTATATTATAACTATTTATATAATTCATAGAAATGATTTGTTGGACCTACACCATGTCCAATCTTAAAGCCATGCTTTATAGCTAAGGTTATATACTCTTTTGATTCTCTTACTGCTTCTTCTATGCTCATACCTTTAGCTAAATTTGCAGCTATTGCTGAGGATAATGTACAACCTGTTCCATGAGTATTATTTGTGTTTATTTTTTGTTCTTTAAAATATATGAAATTTTCTCCATCAAATAATAAGTCAGTAGCATCATTTTTTAGATGTCCACCCTTAATTAAAACATATTTTGTTCCAAGCTTCTTTAATTTTTTAGCAGCTTCTTTCATATCTTCTACATCTTCAATTTTTATCCCCAGAATTTCTTCAACTTCTGGTAAATTAGGTGTTATTAATGTGGATAATGGGAATAATTCTTTAATTAAGGTTTCTTTTGCATCATCTGATAATAATTTATATCCACTAGTTGATACCATTACTGGATCTAAAACAATAGGTGGTAAATCTTTTATCTCTCTAAGAGCTTCACTTATAGCTTTTATAGATTCTATTTTAGAAACCATTCCTATTTTTACTGCATCTACTTTTATATCATCAAAAATCACTTTTATTTGAGATTTTATCATTTCAGGACTTATATCTTCTATGCCAAAGACTCCCATAGTATTTTGAGCAGTTATAGCTGTTATTACACTCATAGCAAATACTCCATTTGCAGACATTGATTTTATATCTGCTTGTATTCCCGCTCCTCCTGAACTATCTGAACCTGCTATTGTTAATGCTATTTTCATCTTAACTTTCTCCTTCTTTTATTAGTATTTTTCTTATTGCTGGTACTTTTAAAAATATGTATGCCATTACTGCACCACCTGTACAGCTTATTAAAAATGGTATAACATATGCAAATATTGCTACATCTTGCCCTAAAGCTAATTTAGCAATTGGATAGGCAATTAATGCACCTATTATTCCTGTACCTATTATTTCACCTACTAATGCTAATTCAAGCTTTTTAAATTTTTTATAAAGAAGTCCAGCTAAAAATCCACCTATCATGCTTCCTGGAAATGCTAAAAAGCTTCCTGTTCCTAAAAGATTTCTAATAAGTGCTGATAAAAATCCATTAAGAAGTGCATAATATGGTCCTAAACAAACAGCAGAAACAACATTTACAAAATGCTGTATAGGTGACATTCTTCCTCCAAATACTGGTACTGAAAATGTTCCAAGAATAACTGCAATTGCTATTAAAACTCCACTTAATGTCATTTTATATGCTATATGTTTCTTATCCATTTTTTCATCCCCTTTCTAAAATATTTTAACATAATTTATATAAAAAAGTATTAATTATTACTTTGCTTTTTCCGTCGACAGGCTCCAAGTCAACGCAAAGTAATAATTAATACTTTCTAGCCAAATGAAAGGAAATTCTTAAACTTGTTTCTTTTATTAAGCTTTATTATTAACTTAGCAAGTTATCCATACTTTTCAAAATATATTATTTCCTATAGAATAAAAAAGAGATGATAGTTTTAAATCTATCACCTCAAATAATTTTACCTTTTTTCAAAAATTTTATGCTTCTAAAGTATCAGCTTCTTCTGAGCTTTTACAATCTACAATTAATTGAACAAATTTTTCACCATAAGGTAAACAAAATTGAATAAATGGTCCTGTTGTAACTACTGCGATTATAGTTCCTACTCCAAAAACTCCTCCAAGTAAAGCTCCTAAAACAAAATATGTTAAATCTAGTGCTATACGAATCCATCTATATTCAAACTTCAACTTATCTTGAATAATAAATGGAACAATATCATTAGGGGCAACTCCAACATTAGTTGCAGAAAGTATAGAAAAACCTACTGCAATTAAAAAACATCCCAAAATTAATATTATACTCTTTAAAACTATATTTAAAGAATCTATTGGTAAATTAGCTATTAAATTGATACATACATCTATAATAGGTCCAACTCCTACTGCACATATTATAGTTCCAATCTTAATTTTTTTTCTATCAAATATGATTATTAATACTGTTGTAACTAGTAAAATAATCATATTTGCTTTTCCAGGAGTTGTGTTAATTAAGAAAGATAACCCTTGAGTAAAGACAGTAAATGGGTCTGAACCAATGTTAGTTTTCAAAAAAATTGCTACTCCTAATTGAATTATGAACACTCCTAGGAAAAATAAAATGATCCTTTTTAAAGTATTTGCTTTTTTATACATTTTCTTCTCCTCTTCTTCTTTTAAATTGTTTTTTTGTATACTTTTTCATATGTATTTATTAAATTTAATTATATTCTACTATTTTAATTAAAATTTTTCAAATCAAATTTTTACAATAAATCGTTTTCTGTCAAAAAAATATATTTTTATTTAAAAAATGCACCTTTCTTATCGAAAGATGCATTTTTTGTTCCTAATAAATTCCACTACTTTAGAATTTACAAGGAGAAATGATTTTTCACTTTTTATTATTTATATATTCCTATATCAGTTCTACAATAACTATCTTTAAAATTAACAAGCTTAACATTATCATAAGCTTCTTTTCTAGCTTCTTCTAAAGTCTTTCCTCTTCCAATAACAGATAAAACTCTTCCTCCACTAGTTTTTAAAACTCCATCTTCAAATTTAGCTCCTGCTAAAAATACCTTATCTTTTATGCTATCATCTATTTTTATTTCATAGCCCTTATTAAATGTGCCTGGATATCCTCCTGAAGCAAGAACAACATTTATACATACTTCATCTTTCCAAAGTACTTTAGTTTCAGAAAGCTTTTCATTCATGGCTGCTTCTATAAGTTCAAATAAATCACTTTCCATTAAGCTTAAAACTGATTGAGTTTCAGGGTCTCCCATTCTTACATTATATTCAAGAAGATAAGTTCCCTTTTCACAAATCATAAGACCAAAGAATATAATTCCTTTAAAATCAAAACCTTCTGCTTGGATTCCTTTTAAAGTGTTATTCATTATGTTTTCTTCAAAATCTTTCATAACACTTTCAGTTACATATGGATTAGGTGCAAGAACTCCCATACCACCAGTATTAGGTCCCTTTCCTCCATCAAATACTTGCTTGTGGTCCTTTGCTGATATAAATGGAATTATTGTCTTTCCATCTGTTATTGAAAGAATTGAAGCTTCTACTCCATCTAAGAATTCTTCTATAACAACCTTTTGTCCAGCTCCTTTAAATATATCATCTATCATATAAGATTTTAAAGCATTTACTGCCTCTTCTTTTGTTTCACATATAGCAACACCTTTACCAGCTGCTAATCCATCTGCTTTAATAACAACAGGATATGCACAGTTTTCAACATATTTTAATGCTGGGTCTATTTCTGTGAAAACTTCATATTCAGCAGTTTTTACTCCATATTTTTTCATAAATGCTTTAGAGAAGCTTTTACTTCCTTCAAGTTCAGCACCTTTTTTATCTGGTCCAAATATTCTTAAACCTGCTGCCTTAAATTTATCAGTTATTCCTTTAGTTAATGGGTCTTCTGGCCCAACAACAGTAAGATAAATATCATTTTCTTTTGCAAATTTAACTAATTCATCTAAATCAGTAATATTTACATTTTCACATTTATTTTCTATTGCAGTTCCACCATTTCCTGGTGCTACATATATTTTTGAAACCTTAGGGCTCTTAGCTAACTTCCATGCAATTGCATGTTCTCTTCCACCTGAACCTATAAGTAATAATTTCATAGGGTATACCTCCTTAAAAGTTATATATATTAATTCTTCCAAAATTAAAGGGCCAAAATTTAAATTGGCCCTATATTTTTAGTGTTTAAAGTGTCTTAATCCTGTAAATACCATAGATATTCCATGTTCATTACATGCATCTATTGATTCTTGGTCTCTCATAGAACCACCTGGTTGAATTATAGCTTTTATTCCATATTTAGCAGCTGTGTCAACAACATCTCTAAATGGGAAGAATGCATCAGACGCTAAAATAGTTGCTCCCTTTCCTCTTTCTAGGGCATCTTCAGTTGGCCATATTCTATTAACTTGACCTCCTCCAATTCCTAAAGCTATTCCATCATGAGCTACAACTATAGCATTAGATTTTACATATTTTACAACCTTCATTCCAAATAATAAATCCTTCATTTCTTCTTCTGTTGGCTTCTTTTCTGTAACTACCTTTATCTCATCTATAAGCTTTTTATCTTCTTCTTGTACTAATATTCCTCCATCTACAGTAACCATGTATCTAGAATCTTTAGGTTTTTGATGAATTTTTAAAACTCTTAAATTTTTCTTTGTCTTTAATACTTCTAAAGCATCTTCATCATAATCAGGTGCAGCTACAACTTCTAAGAAAATCTTAACCATTTCTTCTGCTGTAGCCTTATCAACCTTTCTGTTAAATGCTACTATTCCACCAAATATAGAAGTTGGGTCAACATTATAAGCTTTTGTGTAAGCTTCATAAGGAGATTCTCCAATAGCTACTCCACATGGTGTATTGTGCTTTAATGCACAACAAGCTGGTTCATCAAATTCATTAGCACATTTCCAAGCTATATCCATATCCTTAAAGTTGTTGTATGATAACTCTTTACCATTTAATACATCAAAAGTATTCATAGCCCCATCTAAAGTTGTTGAACCATAGAAAGCTGCACTTTGATGAGAGTTTTCTCCATATCTTAAGCTTTGCTTTTTCTTAAATGATACTGATAAATATTCTGGATATTCTTCTTCTCCATCAAGCATAAAGTTAGCTATTGCAGCATCATAAGCACTCATTAAGTTAAATACTTTTCCTGCTAATAACTTCTTTGTCTTGTAAGAAACTTCTCCATTTTCTTCAATTTCATCCATAACCTTTTTATAGTCATCCTTATTTGAAATAACTACAACATCTTGGAAGTTCTTAGCAGCTGCTCTAAGCATTGTAGGACCTCCAATATCTATAAATTCTACTTTTTCTTCAAAAGTTAAATCTTCTCTTACCTTTTCAAAGAATGGATAAAGATTTACAACTACATAATCTATAGTTTGTATATCTCTTTCTTTTAAAGTATCCATATGTTCTTTATTATCTCTTATAGCAAGTATTCCTGCATGTATAAGAGGATGAAGTGTTTTTACTCTTCCATCTAACATTTCTGGAAAATTAGTTACTTCATTAACTTCTATAACTGGAACTCCATTTTCTTTTAAGTGTCTGTAAGTTCCTCCTGTTGAAATTATTTCAACTCCCTTAGATACTAAGAAGTTAGCAAATTCTACTACTCCTTCTTTATAAAATACGCTTATTAAAGCTCTTTTTTTCATAGCTTAGAAAGCCTCCTTTTAATCAATTATCTTAACTCTTCCATCAACAATTTTAACCTTATTTTCAGAGATTAATTTTACTGCCTTTGGAAGTATTATATGCTCTTTTTCTAAAATTCTAGCCTGAAGTGTTTCTGGAGTATCTTCAAAATATACAGGAACTGCTTCTTGAAGTATAATAGCTCCTCCGTCCACCTCATTATTAACAAAATGAACAGTACATCCTGAGAATCTTACTCCTTTTTTAATAGCTGCTTCATGAACCTTTAAACCATACATGCTAGGTCCACAAAAAGATGGTATTAATGAAGGATGAATATTTATTATTCTATTTTTAAACTTTTCTAATATTTCTCCATCTAATATTGATAAATATCCTGCTAAAACTATTAAATCAACATTTTCACAAACAAGGCTTAATATTTTATCTGATTGCTTATCTTTATATTCTTTTTTGGTAATAACATGAGTTTCAATGCCATGCTTTTTAGCTCTTTCAAGTGCATATACTCCTTCTTTGCTACTTATTACCATTTCAATTTTGCAGTCTAATTCCTTATTTTCTACTGCATCTATTATAGATTGAAGGTCTGTTCCTCCTCCTGATACTAGGACTGCTATTCTAAACAAATACCTTCACCTCCAGAAGTAACATAACCTATTTCATAAGCTTGTTCTCCCATTTCATTAAGTGCCTTTATTACATTTTCTGCATCCTCTGCTTTAACAGCAAGCATAAATCCTATACCCATATTGAATGTGTTATACATATGGTCTCTATCTACACCCATCTCAACCATCTTTTCAAATATAGAAGGTACTTTATAACTGTCCTTTTTAATAACTGCAGTTAATTCTCTTCCATTAAACATTCTTGGAGTATTTTCTATAAATCCTCCTCCAGTAATATGAGCCATTCCTCTTATTTCAAATTGTTCCATAAGCTTAAGTACTGGCTTTACATATATCTTTGTAGGAACTATAAGGTTTTTCCAAACTTCTTCTCCTTCAAATTCCATATCTAAATCAGTAAATACTTTTCTTACTAGAGAGAAACCATTTGAATGAATTCCTGAAGAAGCTATTCCTATAATCTTATCTCCAACTTCAATCTTGCTTCCATCGATTATTTTATCTTTATCAGCTATTCCTACAGCAAATCCAGCTATATCATAGTCTCCTTCTTTATAAAAACCTGGCATTTCAGCTGTTTCTCCTCCAACTAATGCACAATCAGATTGAAGACATCCTTCTGTTACACCTTTAACTAAATCTGAAGAAACATTAGCATCTAAGCTTCCACAAGCAATGTAATCTAAGAAAAATAGTGGCTTTGCTCCATGACATAATATATCATTAACACACATAGCAACACAGTCTATTCCAACTGTATCATATTTTTTCTTCTTACATGCAATATCAAGTTTAGTTCCAACTCCATCAGTTCCTGAAATTAAAACTGGCTTTTTATATCCTTCTGGAAGTTCTACCATTCCAGCAAAGCTTCCTAATCCATTTAAAACATATTTACTATAAGTTTGTTTAACTAAGTCCTTTATTAATTTAACTGACTTATATCCTTCTTCTATATTTACTCCTGATTCTTTATAAGTTAACATTTTCTTTTATCCTACCTTTCAAGAATTTCTTTTCCTGCTTCTATTGGAGTTGCTACTGGATAAACTCCACTAAGACATCCTATACAGAAGCCTTTTTTATCTCCAAAGCACTTATACATACCTTCCATGCTTAAATATCCAAGAGAGTCTGCTCCTAAAATATCAGTCATTTCTGCTATATTGTGGTTTGCAGCCATAAGTTCACTTCTATAAGCTGTATCAATACCAAAATAGCATGGGAATTTAACTGGTGGAGATGAAATTAATAAATGTACTTCCTTAGCTCCTGCACGTTTCATTGCATCAACTAAATGCTTTGATGTAGTTCCACGAACAATTGAATCATCTATAAGTATAACTCTCTTTCCTTCAACATTTACCTTTAATGGATTTAATTTAACAGCTACAGCTCTTTCTCTTACTTCTTGAGAAGGAGATATAAATGTTCTTCCTACATATCTATTTTTTATAAATCCTGTTCCATATGGAATTCCTGAAGCTTTAGAGTATCCTATTGCTGAAGGTATTCCTGAATCTGGAACTGGTACAACTAAATCTGCATCTATCTTATGTTCTCTATATAATTGTTCACCAAATTTTACTCTTGTTGTATAAACATCAAGTCCATCAATTTGTGAATCTGGTCTTGCAAAATAAATATATTCAAAACAACAAGTTTGACATCCTGAATCTTCTGCATAAATTATTGATTTAACTCCATTTTCATCAATAACAACAATTTCTCCTGGCTTTACATCTCTTACAAATTCTGCACCAACTGCATCTAAAGCACAGCTTTCAGAAGATAAGATATAAGCTTCATCTAATTTTCCTATACATAATGGTCTTATTCCATGAGGGTCTCTTGCCCCTATAAGCTTATCCTTTGTCATTATTACTAAAGCAAAGCTTCCTTTAACAGCTTGCATTGCATCTACTACTGCCTTTTCTATTCCTTTTGAAGCTCCTCTTGCTAAAAGAGTTGCTATAACTTCTGTATCAATTGAAGTATGGAAAATATGTCCTCCATCTTCAAGAAGCTCTCTTATAACATCAGCATTAACTAAATTTCCATTGTGAGCCATTGCAATTGTTCCAATCTTAGAGTTTGAAACAAGTGGTTGTGAATTTTCTACAGTATTTGCTCCTGTAGTTGAATATCTTACATGACCTATTGCAATATTTCCTTTTAATTTATGTAAATCTTCTGTATTTTTAAATGCATCAGTAATAAGGCCTAATCCCTTGTGTACTTGAATAGTTTCACCATTTGAAACTGCAATACCAGCACTTTCTTGCCCTCTATGTTGAAGAGCATATAATCCATAATAAGTTACTCCTGCAGTATCCATAGGCTTACTTGAAAATACTCCAAATACACCACATTCATCTTTAAATTTATCTAAACTTGGATCCATTATTAAATCAAAGTCAGTTATCATATAAAATTCTCCTTTAATTTTATTTAATTTTTAAAGTTCTACAGAATCATTTTCTTTAATAAACTTCTCTTTCATATCTGCTCTAAATTTAACTAGCTTTTCCTTTATTTCAGGATACTTTAAGCTTAACATTTGTACTGCAAGCATACCTGCATTATAGCTGTTATTTATTCCAACAGTTGCTACTGGAATTGATTTTGGCATTTGAACTATTGAAAATAGTGCATCTAATCCTTCTACTGCAGCCTTAACAGGAACCCCTATTACTGGTAAAACTGTTTGAGAAGCTATAACTCCAGGTAAGTGTGCTGCAAGACCAGCTCCTGCAATTATTACTTCACAACCTGAATCTTCTGCTTCTTTTATTGTTTCTGTTAATTTTTCTGGAACTCTGTGAGCTGATAAAACATAAGCTTTATAATCTACTCCAAATTCTTTTAAAGCATTTGCTGCTCCCTTCATTACATCTGTGTCTGATTTACTTCCAAATATAATTGCAACTTTCATTTATATAAACCTCCAAAAATTTTAACTAAGCACTACTTCTTTTTTTAAGAAGTAGCACTTAAATTATTTTTATCTAAAATAATTAACACCTGACTTAAATATCTTTTGGTCAAAATCTCCTGGTACATTTTTATAAAGATTTTCTCCTATTCTTTCTGAGTGTCCCATCTTACCAAGAACTCTTCCATCAGGGCTTGTTATACCTTCTATTCCATATACAGAACCATTTGGATTATATGGCATATTTAAAGATACATTTCCATCAAAATCTACATATTGTGTAGCTATTTGTCCATTTTCTTCAAGTTTCTTAACTAATTCCTCTGAAGCTACAAATCTACCTTCTCCATGAGAAATAGCAACTGTATGAATATCTCCTAAGTTAACTTCACTAAACCAAGGTGATTTTTTAGTTGAAATTCTTGTTCTTATCATAGAAGACATATGTCTATTTATATTATTATAAGTTAATGTTGGCATGTCCTCTTCTAAGTCTCTTATTTCTCCATATGGTACAAGTCCTAACTTGATAAGAGCTTGGAAGCCGTTACAAATACCAAGGATAAGTCCATCTCTATTATTTAATAAATCCATAACTGCATTCTTTATCTTTTCATTTCTAAATACAGTAGCTATAAATTTACCTGAACCATCTGGTTCATCTCCTGCTGAGAATCCTCCTGGTATCATTATAATTTGAGCTGTCTTAATTTCTTTTTCTAACTTTTCTATAGACTCTTTTAATGTTTCCTTAGTTAAGTTTCTTATAAGAACTTGAGTAACTACAGCACCTTCTTTTTCAAAAGCTCTTTGACAGTCATCTTCACAGTTTGTTCCTGGGAATACTGGAATTACAACTTTAGGATTTTGAACCTTTACTTTTGCCTTAGGAACTTCAGTACATTCAAAATTAGCTGCCTTTGCTTTTTCTTCTACATCTTCAGTCTTTATTTTAAATACTCCATTTAATTTTTCTTCTAAGGCCTTATCTAAATCATCTAAGTTTAAGCTTAAATCATAATCTTTAGATGTTATTGTACATCCTTCTACAGTCTTACCAACTTCTTTATATAAAGCACCATTAAATGCTTCTTCTATGTTAACTCCACTCTTAACTTCTACAAGCATTGTTCCATAGTTATATCCAAATAGTTCTTCCTTAGAAAGATTAGTAAATTCACATCCTATCTTATTTCCTAAAGCCATCTTAGTTAAGCTTTCAGAAACTCCTCCCATCTTAGTTGAAGAAGCAGAAATTATTTTTCCTTCTCCTATAAGGCTATACACAATTTCCATATTCTTTTTAAATTTATCCATGTCTATAAGACCATCTTCAAGCTTTTCAGTTGTTAAAAGAACTAACTTAGAATTAGTTTTCTTAAATTCTGGTGAAATAACTCTGTTTGCCTTTTCATATCCAACTGCAAAAGATACTAAACTTGGTGGTACATCAATATCATCAAAAGTTCCGCTCATTGAGTCTTTACCACCTATTGCAGCTATTCCTAAATCTTCTTGAGCTTTGTATGCACCAAGTAATGCAGAGAATGGTTTTCCCCATCTTGAAGGTTCTTTTCCTAATCTTTCAAAATATTCTTGGAAAGTAAGTCTTGCATGTCTATAATCTCCACCCATAGCTGTAAGCTTTGTTACAGATTCTATTACTGAGTAAAATGCCATGTGATATGGGCTCCATGTACCTAAATAAGGGTTAAATCCAAATGTCATTAATGAAGCATCCTTACTATCTCCACCCCATACTGGTATTTTAGCTGCCATACCTTCTGCTGGAGTCTTTGCATACTTACCACCAAATGGCATAAGTACTGTCTTAGCTCCTATAGTTGAGTCAAATCTTTCTACTAATCCCTTTTGAGAAGCTACATTTAATTTATGTAAATTCTTAATCCATTCTTCCTTAACATCTACATCTTTAACTTCATATGGATAATCTGTTGGTGCTTCAACCTTAACCTTTGTCTTTTGAGTTGCTCCATTTGTATCTAAGAAACTTCTCTTTAAGTCAACTATTGCATTACCTCTCCAGAATAATCTCAATCTTTCTGTATCAGTAACAACAGCAACCTTAACAGCCTCTAAGTTTTCTTCTTCTGATAAAGCAATAAACTTATCTGCATCTTCTTTATTTACTACTACTGCCATTCTTTCTTGTGATTCTGATACCGCAAGTTCAGTTCCATCTAATCCTTCATACTTCTTTGGAACTTTATCTAAATCAATGTCTAATCCTCTGCAAAGTTCTCCAATTGCAACTGAAACTCCACCTGCACCAAAATCGTTACATCTCTTAATCATCTTAGCAACTGCAGCATTTCTAAATAATCTTTGAATCTTTCTTTCTGTTGGAGGGTTTCCCTTTTGAACCTCTGCTCCACAAGTTTCTATAGATTCTGTAGTATGTTCTTTTGATGAACCAGTTGCTCCACCAACTCCATCTCTACCAGTTCTTCCTCCTAAAAGAATTACTATATCACCTTTTTTAGGTTCTTCTCTTATTACATTTTCCTTTGGAGCTGCTGCTATAACTGCTCCTACTTCCATTCTTTTTGCTACATAATTTGGATGATATACTTCTGCAACTTGACCAGTAGCAAGACCTATTTGGTTACCATATGAGCTATATCCATGAGCTGCTCCTAAAGTAATAGTTCTTTGAGGAAGTTTTCCTTTTAATGTTTCTTCTACTGGAACTGTTGGGTCAGCAGCACCTGTAACTCTCATTGCTTGATATACAAATGTTCTTCCTGATAATGGGTCTCTTATAGCCCCTCCAAGACATGTAGCAGCACCACCAAATGGTTCTATTTCAGTTGGATGGTTATGAGTTTCATTTTTAAACATTAATAAGTATTTTTCTATTCCCTTATCTGTTTCAACATCTATATTTATTGAACATGCATTGATTTCATCAGATACATCTAAATCCTCAAGCATACCTTTCTTTCTCATTTCCTTCATAGCTATAACTGCTATATCCATTAGGTTTACTTTTCTTTCTGTATTTTCCCCATATACATAGTCTCTTGACTTCATATAAGCATGGTAGCTTTTCTTTATTGGAACTGTATATTTGTTTTCTTCTATTTCAACTTCTTCTAAAGTTGTTGCAAATGTTGTATGTCTACAATGGTCTGACCAATA
Organism: Clostridium sp.; assembly: GCA_022785265.1. Classification (GTDB taxonomy): domain Bacteria; phylum Bacillota; class Clostridia; order Clostridiales; family Clostridiaceae; genus Clostridium. The sequence continues at coordinate 49,740 of JALFQD010000279.1, forward strand.
TGTATCTATAACCTTTATTTCAGTTATACTAGGGTCTCTCTTTTCTTCATTTTTAAAGTAATCTCTTATCATTACAAGGTCCTCTATACTCATAGCTAAACCTTGTGCCTTATGGAAAGCTTCAAGTTCTTCTTCACTAAAGTTTATAAATCCATTTAAAATTTCTACATCCTTTGGAACATTAAGTGGAGTTTGTAATTCTCTATTATCTATATCCACTTCTCTAGAATCTACAGAATTTATGTAGTAGTGTTTTATTCTATCTACATCTTCTTTTGAAAGGTTGCCATTTAAGACAATTATTTTAGATGACTTAACATCTATTCTATCTCCTGCTGTTAAAAGCTGAAAACATTGAGATGCTGAATCTGCTCTTTGGTCATACTGACCTGGAAGGTATTCTACCCCAAAAGCTATGTCTTCTTCTGCTACTGGTGCTTTTTCCTCATATACATTATCTACAGTTAATTCTGAAAAAATTGTATTTAATGCCTTCTTATAATACTCCTCTGAAACTTCTCCGATGGTATATTTGTTAATAACTCTTACCTTTTCTAAGTTTTCTAATCTTAGATTTCTTTTAAAGTCATCAAGCAAACTTTTTGCTTCTACGTCAAAACCAGGTTTTTTTTCGACGAATATGCATCTGATATCACTCATTATAAAATACCTCCAAAAATTTATGTATTATCCTCTTAAGTATATTAAGATATATTTTTATTAAGTTTTTTCACTATTAATTTTAGCTTATCACTCCACCTTATTATTGTCAATATTGCTAAATTTAATTTCATTAAATATTCGTAAATAGCCGAATATTTATATTGTTTTTTGCTTTAATTATACGTATTTCTAAAAGTAAACTAACATAATATTTTTCTTGTAGCCCTAAGGCAAAAATTTATATAAATTTTATTTAATTAACTTAATTAACTATATTTTATTTTTATTGACATTTAATCTTTTTTTTATTATTTTATTATGTGATTACAGAGTTTTAATTTTATTTTTATACAGAGGAGGAGTTTATTTTGAAACTTGAACAATTAGGAAGACACATATTGGTAGAATTTTATAATTGTAATTTAGAAATTCTTGGAGATGAAAAAAAAATTGAAGAAATTATGTGTGAAGCTGCTATACGTTCAAATGCAACAATAGTAAATAGTTGCTTTCATAAATTTGACTCTTTAGGGGTAAGTGGTGCTGTAATAATCAAAGAATCTCACTTAACAATTCATACTTGGCCTGAGTATGGATATGCTTCAGCAGATTTATATACCTGTGGAGAATCCGTAAATCCTTGGATAGGATTTAATTACTTAGAAAAAATGCTACAAGCTGAAAAAAGTGAATCAACAGAGATAGCAAGGGGTATTGTAGAAAAAATTAAAAATTATTCTCGTGATAATCTTTCAAATATAACTTATAAACCAATTAATCTAAATGAAAAAGAATTTAATTAAATATGATATAATTATTCTAAATTTTAAACTTTTTTGTATCGTTTACATATATTCACAGAATTTTTGTAATACTTCATAAAAATTAAATTATAAACCATAATTTTATTTCCATATCCATTTTTTTGTAGTAGAATAGGAATGTAATATATAGTATAAAAGGAGTGATTTCTATGAGTAATTGTTATGAAGCAGCTTTAAAACTATTTGAACTTTCAGAAGAATTAACTGCTCTATTTGACCAAAAGGAAAATGAAAAGGATGCTAGACTTAATGAGATTTTAGATTCTAAAATAGATAATGTAGAAGCAGAATTCTTAGACCTTAAACATTCATTATCAGAAATTCCTTATGTTAAATCATCTCGTTAATGATATTTTCTAAGGTAAACAATAATAGTGAGGTATTTAAACCTCACTATTATTTTATAAATAAATTTAAAAGTGAGGATTTATTATGAAAAAGAAAAAATTAATCTCCACAATTACTTTAGCTTTTATAATAACTGGTTGTTTTGGGACAAGCCTTTTAGGTTGTAAAAATTCATCTTCTAATAATAACAATATTGAAGTTAGTGAAAATGATTCTTTCTCATGGGACAACGCAACTGTTTATTTTGTAATAACAGACAGATTCTATGATGGTGATAAAACAAATAACAATTCCTATGGAAGAGTTTCAAAAGATTCTACAGGCTCTACTAATGGAACATTTCATGGTGGAGATATTAAAGGATTAACAAAAAAATTAAAAGAAGGTTATTTTTCTAATTTAGGAATTAATGCAATATGGATTTCCCCTCCTGTTGAACAAATTCATGGTTTCTGTACAGGAGGAAGTGGTGAGTTTGCTCATTATGGTTATCATGGTTATTATGCTTTAGACTGGAGCTCTATAGATAAAAACATGGGAACTGTTGAAGATATGAGAGAATTTGTTGATGAAGCTCATTCTCAAGGCATTAGAGTAATTATGGATGTGGTTATGAATCACACAGGATATATAACACTTCAGGATATGGTAGATTATGACTTCTACCCTACTAAAAATGATAATAAAGATATTGCAAACTGGACTCCTTCATCTTCTCAAAACTGGAGCTCTTATCATGATGAAATAATAGATTATTCTGGTCATGAAGAAGAGTGGGCTAAATGGTTTGGAAGTGATTGGATAAGAGCAGGAGTTCCTGGATACACTACTGGAGAAGGAGATATCTTAGGAAATCTTTCAGACCTTCCTGATATAAAAACAGAAGTTACAGAAGATGTTGGACTTCCTCCTATCTTAGAAAGAAAATGGAAAAAAGATGATGAGGAAAAAAATGATGATTGGATAATTCCTTCTGCTAAAAAATATAGAACTGATTTAAAAATTTCTCCTTGTGAATACATTGAAAAATGGCTTTCTGCATGGGTTGAAGAGTTTGGTATTGATGGATTTAGATGTGATACTGCAAAACATATTGATATGTTTAGATGGAAAGAACTTAAAAATGTTTGCAGTGAAGCTTTAAATACATGGAGAAAAAATAATCCTGATAAAGCAGGTGCAAAATGGACTGATGATTTTTGGATGACAGCTGAAGTTTATGGAGCTGGCCTTGAAAAAACTGAATACTTTGATAATGGTTTTGACTCTACAATAAACTTTAAATTTTCTAAAAATGAAGAGCTTGATAAATTAGAAAACCTTTATTCAAAATATGCAGAAGCTATTAATACAGATCCTAACTTTAATGTTTTAAGCTATATTTCTTCTCATGATGAAGGTTTAACTCGTGGAAAGGATAATATGGTAAACTATGGTACAAAACTTTTATTAGCCCCTGGTGGAATAGAAATATTCTATGGTGACGAAAGCAATAGGCAAGGATTTACAAACACTATTACAACAGCAGTTGACCAAGGTAGCCGTTCTGATATGAACTGGGATTCATTAGATGAAACTTCTTTAAAACATTGGCAATTACTTGGTCAATTTAGAAGAAAACATCTTTCAATAGGTGCTGGAGAACATAAAATGATTTCAGAAAAAGACCCTTATGTATTTAGTAGAACCTATAAAGATGATAAAGTTATTATTGCAGTAAATGCTTCAGGAGATACTTCAATAGATGTTTCATCAATTTGGCAAGATGGCACTGAAATTCAAGATTACTATACTAAAAATAAATGCAAAGTTTCCAATGGAAAGGTAAAATTTAAAGCTAATGAAAATGGTGTGATTTTACTAGAAGAAGTTAAATAAAATTAAAATAAAGCTACTCATTAAGAAATATGATGATATTTTTTAATGAGCAGCTATTTTATTTCTAATATTTATAATTTTGCTTATTAAAATATTAGTTTCCTTATTTTATGAAGGCGTGACTTGGAGTCTGTCGACGGAACGACTGAATAACAAAAATTAAAATAAAGCTACTTATTAAGAAATATAATAATATTTTTTAATGAGTAGCTTTATTATTTTTAATATTTATAATTTTGCTTATTAAAATATTAGTTTCCTTATTTTATGAAGGCGTGACTTGGAGCCTGTCGACGGAACGACTGAATAACATAAGGAAACTAATATTTTTGAATTAAATCAAATTTCACACTATTTTCTTAAAATATTAATCCTTCTTTTAGCTGGCCATTTTTCATAGAATAAATTCTATCTGCAGTATTTTTTGCAAAGTCCATATCATGAGTTATTATAAGCATTGACATTCCTTTTTCACTTAATGATTTTATAACTTTTGATACTTCTCCTGTAAGGCTTGGGTCTAATGCTGAAGTAGGTTCATCAAAGCATATAAGCTTAGGCTCTAAAACAAGTGCTCTTCCAATAGCAACTCTTTGTTTTTGTCCTCCAGATAGTTCAAATGGATAATTATCTGCCTTATTTTCTAACCCTAAAAATCCTAATATCTCAAGAGCCTTTTTCTTTGCCTCTTCTTTTGGAACATTAAAAACTCTTTGAGGTGCTTCAATTAAGTTTTCTAAAACACTCATATGTGGAAATAGGTTGAAATTTTGAAAAACCAAGCCAATATCTTTTCTTATTTCTTTTAGTTTACTCTTTTCAGCATACACTCCATCTTTACATAAAAATTTTCCATTTATCTCTATATTTCCTTTATCAGCTTTTTCTAAAGCATTTACACATCTTAAAAATGTTGTTTTTCCTCCACCTGAAGGACCAACTACTACAAGTATCTCTCCTTCTTTTATATGTAAATCTACACCTTTTAAAACTTCATTCTTTCCAAAGCTTTTTCTTAGTCCACTAACTTTTAGCATGCTTGTCCTCCTTATTCATAATAATTAAACTTCTTTTCAATTAATGCAAATACTTTTGTAAATATTGCAACTAAAATAAGATATATTACTCCAACAAATATTAAAGGCACTAAAGAAGCATATCTGTTATTAGCTATTTTTCCTATTTTAAGAAGGTCATCAAGCCCTACTACATATACAAGAGATGTATCTTTAACTAAGGTTATAACTTCATTTGCAACTGGAGGAAGTATTCTTTTAAAGGCTTGAGGAAGTATTATTCTAAAAAATGTATCTTTTGAAGATAAGCCAAGAACTTCTGCTCCCTCATATTGTCCTTTATCTATAGAAAGTATTCCAGCTCTAAATATTTCTGCAAAATATGCTGCATAATTTAATATCATAGCAATAAGGGCAGCTGGTTCTCTTGGAACACTTATTCCTACTGCTGGTAGACCAAAATATATAAATATTATTTGCAATAACAGAGGAGTCCCTCTTAAAATAAGGACATAAAGACCTGTTATCTTTTGTAATATTTTAAACTTAGATATCCTTCCAAGAGAGATAATAACTCCAAGAGGAAGTGAAAATATAAGTGTTAAGAAAAATACTTTTAATGTTACCTTTAAGCCTTCAAGTAGCTGAGGCATTAATTCCATAAAGCTCATAAATAAATGACTCCTCCATTTTATCTAATTCTACTTTTCTATTATATCATCACCAAACCATTTTTTTGATAATTCTGATGCTGTTCCATCCTTTACTAATTCATCATACGCTTTGTTCCATGCATCAATTAATTCTTTATCACCTTTTCTTACACCAACTGCATATTCTTCTTCTCCAAAGTTATCTTCTAAAACTTTGTAATTATCTTCACCCTTAAGATTTATATAATATTTACTTAAAACTTCATCAGCTACAACAGCATCACATCTTCCTGCTTCTAAATCTCTTAAAGCTTCATCATTAGTTGAAAAAGTAACTAATTCTTTAAAGTTGTCTTTGTAATCACCAATTGCATCAACTGCACTTGATTGGTCTTGTGCTGCTACAACTTTTCCATTTAAGTCTTCCTTTGTCTTAATATCTGAATCCTTTAATGTTATTATTATTTGCTTATTTTTTAAATATGCTTTTGTAAAATCCAATTCTTTTTTTCTTTCTTCAGTTATAGAAAATCCATTCCATATAAAATCAATATTTCCATTTTTCAATTCTGATTCTTTCATTGTCCAATCTATTGGTTGATATTCTATCTTCTTTCCTATCTTTTTACTAATTTCTTCTGCAAGCTCTATATCAAAGCCAGTATATTTTCCATCATCACCTTTAAATCCCATTGGAACGAAAGTATCATCAAAACCTAAAACCAAAGTATCCTTATCCATTGTATTAGTTTTTTCTTTGCTACCACAACCTACTAGGCTTATTGCAAGTGTTCCTATTGTAGCCATAATCAATCCTTTTTTTATTAACTTTTTTATATCCATTTTTGTTCCCCCTCAATTTCAAATTAACAAATTTACTTTATCATACTAAAGCAATCAATGCAACCTTTTTTAATTACATAAACATTTAACCTCTCATTAATATATATTTAATAAAATATGCTAGAATATAATTATATGCTATTTTTAAAGGATGGTGAAAAAATGAAATATATGATAGTAATTTCTTTTGATGCAGTATCTTCAAAAGATTTAGAAATATTAAAAACTCTTCCTAATTTTAAAGAATTAATTAAAAATGGTTCATTAATTGAAAATGTTGAATCTGTTTATCCTTCTCTTACTTACCCTGCTCATGCTACTATAGTTACAGGAAAATATCCTAAAAATCATGGAATTATTGATAATACAATATTTAAATTAAATGATTTTAACCCTAATTGGTATTGGTATAGAAAATATATTAAATGCCCTACTTTATATGACTTAGCAAAAGAAAAAGGACTTAAAACTTGTTCTCTTTTATGGCCAGTTACTGCTAGAAGCTCTACTACTATTGATTATAATATGCCAGAAATTTTTGCTCCTAAGCCATATCAAAATCAAATAATCATGTCTGCTTTTGCAGGAACATTAAAATTTCAGCTTGATATAAATAAAAAATTTGGACATATAAGAAAAGGAATTTCTCAACCTGCTTTAGATAATTTTGTTACTGAAGCTTTTAAATATACAATAGAAAAATATAAACCTAATCTTACTTTTGTTCATTTTACTGATGTTGATACTCAAAGACACAATTTTGGATATTTTAATAAAGAGGTTAAAGACGCTCTTTATAGGCATGATAAAAGATTGGGAGAAATAGTAGCTTCATTAAAAAAAGCTAATATATATGATGAAACTTCTATTGTTGTCTTAGGAGACCATAGCCAATTAGATGTAAAAAATGTAATAAAACTTAATAAGCTTTTTTTAGAAAATGGTCTTATTGAAGTTAATAATAGTAATAAAATTATTAATTATAAAGCTATTTCTAAAAGTCTTGATGGTTCTTGCTACATTTATATTAAGGATAAAAAATATAAATCTAATGTTGAAGAACTTTTAAAATCTCTTAAAAATCAAAATCTTATAGATTTTTACTTAAATAATAACGAAATTCTTATTTCTGGTGCAGATTCTAATGCTGACTTTATGGTAGAAGCTTCATATGGGTATTATTTTATAGATACTATTAATGGAGAATTCATAGAAAATGTTCAAGGAAGTAATTTTCATAAAGCAACTCATGGATATTCACCAAAGAAAAAAGACTATGGAACCTTTTTTATAGGCTCTGGTATAGGTTTTAAAAAGAATGTTGTTCTTTCTTCTGGAAAACTTATAAATCATGGTCCAACACTTGCAAAAATATTAGGAGTTGACTTAAAAGACACTGATGGACAAGCTGTTTTAGAAATTTTAGATATTTAAAAGGAGGATATTTTATATGAAAAATCTAACAAAAAAAGAACTGAGCTAGGCTTTATATGATTGGGGAAACTCTGCTTATTCAATGACAATTACTTCAACAATACTTCCAATATACTTTAAGTCTGTAGCATCAAGTGGAGGAATGAGTTCCTCTGACTCTACTGCTTTTTGGGGATATGCAATTTCTTTTTCAACCCTAATTGTTTCCTTGTTGGCTCCAATTTTAGGTACGATTGCTGACTATAAAGATAATAAAAAGAAATTTTTTAAGTTTTTCTTTTTTCTTGGAATACTATCTGTAATAGCTTTAGCACTTGTTCCTTCTAATTCTCCTATACTACTTCTTTTTGCATATGGCTTTACTGTTGTTGGCTTTGCTGGTTCTAATATATTCTATGATTCATTTTTAGTTGATGTAACAGAAAAAGAGAGAATGGATAAGGTTTCATCTATGGGTTTTGCCTTAGGATACATAGGAAGTACAATTCCTTTTATTATTTCCATAATAATTGTTTTACTATCACAAAATAATATACTTCCTATTTCTCTTTCCTCTGCTTGCAAAATAACATTTTTAATAACAGCTACTTGGTGGGGAATATTCACAATTCCTCTTCTAAAAAATGTAAATCAAACTTATTATATTGAAAAAGAAAGTCATTTTATCAAAAATTCATTTAAAAGACTTTTTGATACCTTTAAAAATATAAAAAGCCACAAAAAAATATTTACATTTTTAGTAGCATATTTCTTTTATATAGATGGAGTTGGTACTATAATAGGAATGGCTACTTCTTATGGAACAGACCTTGGAATATCAATGGTATCATTACTTTTAATATTACTTCTTACACAATTTGTAGCATTCCCATTTACAATAATTTATGGGAAACTTTCTGAAAAATTTGGAACTAAAAAACTCCTTAATGTAGGTATAATAACTTACATATGTATATGTGTTTATGCTTATTTTCTAAAAACCACCCTTGACTTTTGGATACTTGCTATGGCAGTTGGCTCAGCACAAGGAGGAATACAAGCAATTTCAAGAAGCTATTTTGCAAAGATTGTTCCAAAAGAAAATTCTAATGAATTTTTTGGATTCTACAATATATTTGGAAAATTTGCAGCTATAATGGGACCATTTTTAGTTGGTTTAGTTACACAATTAACAGGACAAAGCAATAAAGGTATAATAAGTCTTATTGTATTATTTGTATTAGGTTATATTCTTTTAAATAAAGTAAAAGAATAAGCTTATATCCATTCTCCTTTATAGGGATTATAATTGCAAAGACTTCCCTTTGAGAAGATGTCATTATCTTTAACACTCATAGGTCTACAGTCTTTGCATATATACCTATATTCACAATCTTTACATACCTTTATTTTATCCTTTGATATGCTCCAAAATTCAGGAATTATATATTTTTCTAGTAATTCTTCTAAAGAATTATTTCTTATGTTATATTCTTTATTAATAAATTTTTCTCCCATAATGCATGGACTTATATAGCCATCACAGGTTATATTTACTTTGCCCACCCAGCAACTATTTCCATTATAGTTTCTTAAAAACTCTTCTTCCTTAACAATAGAAAAATCTGCTTTTGTTTTTACTCTTCCATATTTTTCAGTCAATTCATTTGGAATTAAATATTTTTTAGATTCTCCTACATCACGTACAATATCAATTCTACTTTTAACTTTAGTAAGATTATATAAATACTTTTTTATTTCATCTATTTTATCTTTATTATAATTCATAATAACAGAATTAGCTTGTACATACACTCCTTCTTTTCTAAGCCTTTTAACATTAGATATTGTTAAATCAAAACTTCCTTTATAGCCTGTTATTTTATCATGAATTTCTTTGCTATTAGAATATACAGAAGTTACTACTTTTACATTATTTTTTATAATTGCATTTATAAGCTTCTTATTTAAAAGAGTAAGATTTGAATAAATTATTATTTCTGCTTTAGGAATATTATTTTTTATATACTCTATAAGAGTTATAATATCTTTAAAAAGTAGTGGTTCTCCCCCTATTAAGGTTATTCTTTTAGGAGAGTATTTACTAAGCTCATTTATTATATTTTCCCATTCTTCTAAAGTTAATAAATGTAAATCTTTATCCCTATTAAAGCTACAATCCATGTAGCAATGACAACATTTTAAATTACAAGCTTTTCTAAGCTCAAGCCATATGGTATCTATTTTCTTCTCTATGTAATCTTCTTTTTTAGTTTTTCCTGAAATTTCTTTTTTATTGGTAAACTTTCCTAAGTTCTTATCTTCTAAAGCTTTTAAATAAAGTAAAAATTCATCTATATCTTCTTTAGAAACAACAGATTCTATACTCTTTCCATTTGTTATTTCTTTTAAATATAACTTACTTTCTTCATCTATTGAAAAAATTTTTCCATCGTTTAAATTATGTATTAATCCTTTTTTATAACCACAGGTTAGTATTATATTATTGTTTAATTTAAAATATTTTTTCATTTTATTTCCTTAAAATTTTATAACACATTTTTTCGCATATTAATTATTTCTTATTTTTCTTAATCTTATCTAAAATAAGTCCTGCTACCACTCCAAGTAAAAGTCCTAAAGATACACCTAACCCTAATGACTCTGTAATAAAGTTTCCAATCAACACTCCTAGTAAAGTTCCTATAACTATGGTAATACTTAAATATGAAAATTCTTCTTTATTATTGCTCATAAAATCCTCCTTAAATTTATATTTTTTCTATTGTTTTTTTTATATCTAAATGATATCATGTTCTAATAAGATTTTGTACTTATTTTTTATTAAATAAAAATTTAAAAGAAAGGAGAGTAGTTATGGAAAATACACATGATAATTTAATTCAAAAATTTGAGATTGGTTTTAAGAAATTTGAATTTGTTGAATTTCTTTTTGTTGCTGGAAGAGTGATGGGGATTGCAACACTTCTCTTTTTTATGCTTTTACAGGGTGTAAATAGCATAAAAATTAATCTTGCACTTCTTTTAATATGTACTGTTGTAAGTCTTGTTGGGCTAATATTTTATCGTAATGAAAAAGAAAATGGATTATTAATTTATTATATAGGAGTAGCCCTTCAAGGTTTATTTTTTATAATAACATCATTAATAAATAAACATTTTCAAATTACAGTATTAACATTTTTTATACTTCCACTACTTATGGGGATATGTCTAGTTGCAAAGAGTTATTATACTAAAAAAGCCTAGCTTAACTAAAAAGGGACTGTTGCACAAAGAAATTTTATAACAACATAAATTTGCAAAGCCTATGTTGTAATATTTCTTAATGTAACAGCCCCTAACATTTTAAATATTATTTAGATAATTCTTCAATTACTTCTTTAATTATTTCAAATGCTTTATCACAATGTTCTTCTGTTAATATTAAAGGTGGAACCATTCTTATTACACTTGAACCAATAGCAGTTATTAAAAGCTTCTTATCAAAGCATCCATGCTTAACATCTACTGCCTTTATAGTTTCATCAAATTCAACACCAACTAATAATCCCTTTCCTCTTACATCTACTACATGAGGTAAAGTTCTTAATTTAGCTTTGAAGTATTCTCCCATTTTTTCTGCATTTTTTGCTAAATCTCTATCTAAAAGTTCTTTTATTTCAGCATATGAAGCTGCACAGCATAAAGGATTTCCACCAAATGTAGTTCCATGAGAACCTGGAGTAAATGCTTTTGCCACTTCTTCTGTTGCACAAATTGCACCTATTGGAACTCCACCACCCATAGCTTTTGCCATAGAAACTATATCTGGTTTTATTCCATAAGTCATATAACACATTGGTTTTCCAGTTCTACACCATCCTGTTTGAACTTCGTCTATCAATAGTAATAATCCTTTTTCATCACAGAATTCTCTTAATCCTTTTATAAATTCTGGAGTTGCTGGATGTACTCCACCCTCACCTTGTACTGGTTCTATCATTATTGCTATTGTATTTTCAGTTACTGCATCTTTAAATGCTTGAAGATTATTATATTCTGCATAAGTAAATCCTGGAACCATTGGCTTAAAGCCTATTTGACAGCCGTTATCTGGTTGACCTGTTGCTGACATAGCACCATAAGTTCTTCCATGGAAACCATCCTTTGCAGTTACTATGTTATATTTTTGTGGACCATACTTTTCTACTCCATATTTTCTAGCCATCTTTATCATAGCTTCATTTGCTTCTGTACCTGAGTTTTGATAGAAAATTTTATCCATTCCTATAGTTTCACATATAAGCTTTGCAAGAAGTACTTGTGGAATTGTGTATGGATAGTTAAATGTGTGCATTATATCATCAACTTGCTCTTTTATAGCAGCTACTACTTTTGGGTTACAGTTTCCTGCACTATTTACTGCAATTCCTCCATAGAAGTCTAAATATGCATTGCCTTCTTCATCATATAAATACATTCCTTCTGCTCTTTCTGCAATAAAATCAAATCTTTCATAAGTATCTATCATATACTTATCTACAAGTCCTTTTAATTCTTCCTTTGTTAATCCTGTGTCCTTTAATTTCATTTTTATTTCCCCCTTAGACTTAAATATGTCTTAAATTTTTAATACTATTTAAATTTATAATTTACTTTTTTAAAGCGCTTTTCTATAAATTTCTTTAATTTCTTCTAAGCTAAATTCTACTGGATGCATTTTCATACTTACAGCAGAAACCTTTAAGCAATTTTCTGCCATCCAATCTATATCTTCTTCTTTTATGCCTTGTTCTGAAAGGTTTGTTGTTAAATCAATATCACTTAATAATTTCTTTATTGTATCTACACAATCATTTTCATCTTTTCCACCTAAAAGCTTAGAAATTTTTGAGAACTTTTCTGGTGCTCCACTTATTGAAGCTTCATAAATTACTGGAGTTAAAGCTGCTAAGCCTCTTCCATGAACTATATCTTTAAGTCCACTTGCTGGATGTTCCATACCATGAGGTGCTGTAACTCCTGCAGTATTTATAACCATACCACCTAATGTACTTGCTAAAGTAATAGCTTCCCATCCTTTCAT
>JALFQD010000080.1 GCA_022785265.1 Clostridium sp.
ATTCCCGAAGGAACTTCATCGCTCGACTTGCATGTGTTAAGCACGCCGCCAGCGTTCGTCCTGAGCCAGGATCAAACTCTCAATAAAAAGTTTAATCTCTAATCTCAAAAAACTTACTAATAAAAGAATTGCTGGTTCTTATAACTTATTTATTCTGTTCAATTTTCAAAGACCAATTTCATCTTATCGCCCTCAAGCGACTTTTTTATTTTATCATCAAACTTTTTTCTTGTCAATAACTTTTTTAAATTATTTTTTCAAGCTTATTTGACAACGAAATTTATTCTATCACTTACTTATTAACAAGTCAATAACTTTTTTAAAGTTTTTTTAACTTATTTTTCTGTTTCTTAACTTTGTCTTTCAGCGACGGGTTTTATCTTACCATACTCTATTAACTTTAACTATTAAATATAAATGTTTATATTAAATTATTTTCTATTTTCTCTATTTTTAATAATATTTCTTAATTATTCGTATGATGATACACTCGGAAATGTTTCTTTTATTTTTTACAAAAAATAAAAGAATAATTTTGCTTTATTTTAATATTGGGCTACAATCCTAGTGGAAGAACCAAAGGTTACAACCTTTATTTTTATTAAAAGCATTAACTTATTCCTTTATCAATCTACTAAACAAATATATTCTCAAATAGTAATTAAAGTTTATCTTTTACTTTATCTTTATAATAAATATATTTATAAGTTTTACTCATTTTGTGCATTATTAATTTTAAAGAAAGTTATATGGTCACGCCATACACCATCTATAAATAAATATTTTTCATTTAAACCTAATTCTTTAAAGCCACATTTATTCAAAACACGCTTTGATTTTTCATTATCTATTAGTACAGAAGCTTCTATTCTATGCAACCCTAATTCATTAAAAGCATATTCTGTTACTAAATTAACTGCAGAAGTCATTATGCCTTTTCCTTGTTCTAATTTGTCTATAGAATATCCTAATATTCCACTTTTCACTATGCCATATAATATGCTTGATATTCTTAATTTACCAATAATCTTTTCTTCTTTAAATATTCCAAAATCAATTGCTGTCCCATTTAAAAATTGTGTATAATTATCATTTAATATACTTTTTTGTGACTCTACTGTGTAAAATTCTTTTTCTCTTGCTGGTTCAAACGAAGCTAAATGTTCTTTATTTCTTATATAGTATTCCGTCAATTCTTTTGCATCTTCTGGAGTTAATACTCTCATATAATATTTTCCAAATTGAATTTTACTAAAGCTTATTCTCTCTCCTGATTTATATTCTGATCTAGATATACCAAAAGAAACTTCATTTTTATAAATTCCTTGACAATACAAATTGTCACAAAAAATACCCTCTAAAGTAAATCCTAAATCTAAAAAAGCACTTAAATTTAATTCTTCAGAAGCTACTATATTAACCTTATTCAAATTTTCATCTTTAAATAAAGCTTTTAGTATTAATTTTAATGTTTGTTTTAATAAATTATAATTTTCTTTTCTGTAAAATTTTAAATTTATATTACATTTTCTGTTGTTTTTATCCATATCAACTATGGTAAATCCACCTATGTTTATTTTATCTTTATCCTTAACAATATACTCATTTGTATTTTTCACATTAAGAATGATTACATCTTTTTCATTTGACATAAATACATCTCCTAATTTTATGATATCATATTATATTATAATTAGATATTTTGATTTCCACAACAAAACAATTTTATTTTAAAAGGATTGGTGATAATTTGAACAAACAAAATATTTCAAAAATGAAATTTTTCTTTTTAGGTCTTGAAAATAGATTTAATGAAAATTGTGATTTATTTAAAGATATAAAAGTTACTTATAAAACAGGTTTAAAGAGTTTTAAAGGGGTAGGAACCTTTAATAATGGTAAAATTTCATATAATTTTAATGGTATAACTAAAGATTTTTCAATTAAAGAACTTTTAAATGTAATATCTTTAGAGGCTGAAAAATATGATTCTCTTGTTTTAACTTATTCTGAAAGAGGTAGTGAACTTACAATAAGTTGTGATAATAAAGATGTAAAGATGAATACAAAAGAAATTGAAACATCAAAAATATTAGATGAACACAATGATACCTCTTCTTTGCTTAATAGGAATTATCTTATAAAAGTAGGTCCTGCTAATGAACTTTTAAAGGCAATAGGAATAATGAGCAAGGATGGTAAAATTCTAAATGATAAAATAAGAAAGTATAATCAAATAGACCATTATGTTGAGCTTATTGATAAAGAACTTGAGAATCTTCCTAAAAATCAAAATATAACAATTTTAGACTGTGGTTGTGGAAAATCTTATCTTACTTTTGTTTTAAATTATTACTTAACAGAGGTTAAAAAGATAAAATGTAATTTTATTGGAATAGATATCTCTGATAAGGTAATTGCTGCTTTTAGAAATATTGCTTCTTCTCTTGGATATAGAAATATGGAATTCTTAGCTATGGATATAAAAGACTTTAAGCCTAAAAAGAAAATCAACATGGTAATGTCTTTACATGCTTGTGATACAGCTACAGACATGGCATTAGCTTTAGGTATAAAAGTGCAATCTGACCTTATAATAGCAGTTCCTTGTTGTCATAAAGAATTGTTAAGTCAATATAGCTATGAACCTTTTAAATCTATAACTAAATATGGCATATTAAAAGCTAGAATGGCTGATGCTTTAACTGATGGAATGAGAGGAATGATGCTTGAAGCTAAAGGATATAATGTATCTATTGTTGAATATATCTCTCCATTAGAAACTCCTAAAAACCTAATGATAAGAGCAGTAAAAACTTCTAATGAAAATCCAAAGTTATTCACAGAATATATAAATTTATGCACAGAATTACATGCTAATCCAGCATTATTAAGATTCTTATATGAGGAATGGAAAGCCTAAATTAATTTCTAAACTTGTTCCTTCTATATGAACCTTATTATTAATTTAGCAAGTTATATATAATTTAGTGACTTATATAATTTCTATAAAAAAAGCATAGTGAATATATTATTTTGCTCTTCCGTCGACAAGCTCCAAGTCAGGACAAAATAATATATTCACTATGCTCTAACTAAAGGAAAGGAAATTCTTAAACTTCTTTCTTTTATTAAGCTTTATCATTAACTTAGCAACTTATCTACAGTTTTCAAAATATATAATTTCCTGATAGAATAAAAAGAGTGTGAAATTATTACTTTGCTTTTGACTTTGACAAACTTTAAATCAATGCAAAGCAATAATTCACACTTACTAATTCAAAGAAAGAATATCCTTAATTACTTCTCCACCAATAATCATACCTGCTACTGGTGGTACAAAAGAGATACTTCCTGGAATTTGTCTTTTAGCTGCACATTTTTTAGTTCCTCCTGTGCATACACATCCAGTTTTACAAGTAACCACATCTTCTGTTTTTGGCTTTGTAGGAATTTCCTCAGAATATAACACCTTAAGCTTTTTAACACCTCTTCTTTTAAGCTCATACCTCATAACTTTAGCTAGTGGACAAACTTTTGTGTTGTATATATCTGCTATTTTAAATTGAGTAGGGTCAAATTTATTTCCTGTTCCCATGCAACTTATTATCTTTATTCCTTTTGAAGTGCAATATTCTGCTAATGCTATTTTTGCAGAAACTGTATCTATAGCATCCACAACATAATCTACATCATCCTCTATAATATCTGGAATATTTTCTTTTGTAACAAATACTTGATGAGTTATTACATTGCATTTTTTATTTATTGAAAGGATTCTCTCCTTCATAACATCAACCTTAACTTTTCCTAAAGTATCATATGTAGCATGAATCTGTCTATTTAAATTAGTAAGACAGACAGTATCATCATCCACAAGAACTAATGTACCTATACCTGCCCTTGCTAATGCTTCTACTGTGAAGCTTCCTACTCCACCAACACCAAAAACTATGACTTTGCTATTTCTAAGCTTATTTAAACCATCTTTTCCTATTAATAATTCTGTTCTAGATAAGGAATGTTGTACTTCCATTTATTTCACTTCCTTTTTTCAATCTCTATTAATAAGTATACCCAAATAACCTACTAAGTGTATAGAAATATTTAATTTTTTTTGTTAAAATTATTAATATAATATAAATTTAGAGGAGTTACATAAAATGATTTTAGGAATAATTGGTGCTATGAGTGAAGAGCTTGAAATATTACTTAAAGATATGAAGCTTGAAGAAAAAAAGACTGTTGGAAGTATGACCTTTAACAAAGGTGTTTTATGGAATCAAGAAGTTGTTGCTGTAGTTTGTGGAATTGGTAAGGTTAATGCTGCACTATGCACACAAATTTTAATTTCTGAATTTAAGGTTAACAAAATAATTAATGTTGGAGTTGCTGGAGGGATTGGTAAAGAAATTTATCCTGGTGATGTTGTTATTGGAGATAGCCTTGTTGAACATGATATGGACTGTTCAGTATTTGGAGATGCTCTTGGGCAAGTTCCAAGAATGGATACATTTGACTTTAAAGCTGACAAAGAATTAATTTCTCTTGCTGAAAAAGCTTGTGAAAAAGTTGGAGGATTTAAGACATTTACAGGAAGAATAGTTTCTGGAGACCAATTCATTGCAAGTGTGGATAAAATTCATTGGCTTGAGGATAACTTTAAGGCTTTATCTTGTGAAATGGAAGGGGCAAGCATTGCTCATGCATGCTATGTAAATAATGTACCTTTCGTTGTTATAAGGTCAATTTCTGATAATGCTAATAATGGAGCTCATATGGATTTTGAAAAATTCACTCCTATAGCAGTAAAGAACTCTACAACTATCTTAAAAGAAATGATACTTTCAATGTAAAGTTTTATATATTAAAAATAGAGCAGAAAAAGTATTAAGAATACTTACTGCTCTATTTTTTATTTAATGATTAACTTAATT
>JALFQD010000089.1 GCA_022785265.1 Clostridium sp.
AATAATTATCAAAATGATACTATTACTCCTTCAAGCAAAACTGTTAGCAATAATTCTCTTAATAAAAATGAATCAAAAATTCCAAAAGATTATGCTGATAATGGAATTTTTTCTGATTATTATGATGAAGCTTATGAAAAACTTAAATCCATGACCTTAGAAGAAAAGATAGGACAATTAATCTTTGCAAGATGTCCTTCTGAAGATGCTGAAAGTATAATTTCTAAATACCAATTTGGAGGGGTTGTTTTATTTGGTTCAGATACAGAAGGAAAAACTAAAGAACAACTTAAACAAGATATAACTTTTCTACAAAAAGCTTCAAAAATTCCTATGCTTATAGGAGTTGATGAAGAAGGTGGAACAGTTGTAAGAGTTAGTAGTAATCCAAACTTAATAAGTGAAAAATTCAAATCACCTCAAGAACTTTTTGCAGAGGGTGGCTTTGAAAAAATAGTTTCAGATACAAAAGAGAAATGTGAACTTTTAAATTCTTTAGGAATTAATGTGAACTTAGCACCAGTTGCAGATGTTTCTACAGACCCTAATGATTTTATTTATAAAAGAAGTTTTGGACAAGATGCAGAAAAAACTGCTGATTTTGTTGAAACAGTTGTAAAAACTTCTTCTGAAAATAATATTTCAAGTGTATTAAAACATTTCCCAGGCTATGGCAACAATGTAGATACTCATACTGGTATAGCAATTGATGATAGAGATTATTCAACCTTTGAAACTTCTGATTTTATTCCATTTAAAAGAGGGATAGATTCTAAAGTTCAAGGAGTATTAGTTTCACATAATATTGTAAAATCTATGGATGAAAATTATCCAGCTTCATTATCTCCTTCAGTTCATAATATTTTGAGAAATAAATTAGGCTTTACTGGTGTTATTATGACAGATGACCTCGCAATGGATGCAATAAGCCTTTATACAAATGGAGAAGACCCTGCTATTTTAGCTGTTCTTGCTGGAAATGACATACTTATTTTAAGTGATTATGAAACAAGCTTTAATAACCTATTATCAGCTACAAAAAATGGTCAATTAGATTTATCAACTATAGATAAAGCCGTTTTTCGTGTACTTGCATGGAAATATAGTGCTAATATAATCAAATAATTTTAAAAAGGGATGCTACTTTTATCATGTAACATCCCTTTTTTATTAACCTTTATCTTTTTACAACTATTAGTTTAAAAAGATTATTTCTATTAACTTGTCACTAAAAATCTTGTAAAGATTTTTGATTTTAGTAAGAGAAATTAGTTCTTGCTTTTTAAATTTTATCTATATCAATCTTTCTTTAAGAACTTCACAATTTTTTCTTTTTGGAGCAAAATATGAATATGGTCGCTTCCTTTTAGTTCAACCGTTTAACAATAGAAATATGAATTTTAACATTACCTTCAACATCTAATATATTTCTTTATGCACAATATTTATAAATTACTCAAAAAAAATAAGGAATCGCTAGCAATTTTCAACTGCTAATGCGACACCTTCCTTATAGTAATAAATTTTTATTTTATAGCATTTTTTTAAAATTCTTTAGCTCTTTTTCTCTCTATTTCTAAAATAGATTCAATATTATTAAAATTCATTTCAAATAGATTTGAGTTAGATGTAACATTATTTACTAATCTATCTTTCATATTAAATAAATTAAGTAATGTATCAATTCTTGAATTCATAGATTTTCCTTTACTTTTTCTTTCAAAAACTATAAAAGGAGTATTTAAAATTATTGAAAATACACATCCATGAAAAGAATCTGTACACATTAGTTCACAATTATCAATTAAATATATAAATTCACTTGGATCTACAGAATATATAAATTTATCATTTTTATCTAATAAATTTATAACTTTTAAATTTCTTATTTTTGCAAAATCTTCTATTCTTTTCTTTGATTCTTCTGTAATAGGTCCTAAAAAATAGGTAAGAAGATATTTTTGCTCTAAATTTAATTTAGGTTTTTTAGCTATAGAACGCCATTCTTCACTTGTAAGCATCAATGTTGGATCTACTAAAACAGTTGCTTCTCTATTTGTTAGTTTTTT
>JALFQD010000090.1 GCA_022785265.1 Clostridium sp.
ATATTTGCCCAATAATTCCCTTTTTAATGCTGAAAGCATTGTAGTTTTTCCATACTGCCTTGGTCTATTTATTATAAAATACTCATTAGCCTCTACTAAATCTTTAACTTTATTTAGTTTATCAGAGATGTCTACCATGTATTGGATATTGGGATTACACATACCTGTTGTTCTAAATTTTTTCATTTTCCAACTCCTTTCTAGTGCTTATGGTCAATAATAGTTATTTTAATCAATTATACTATCTATCTATTTTTATATTATTTAAACTATATACTATATCTGTTACAGTATAATCTTATTCTAGTTAAATATTAATTTATATGCAAGTGCAAAAGAGACAACATCATCGTGTTATTTATATTTGAGAAAAAGTTATCCTTATAGAGCTTCTTAAACTGATTTAAAAAAATTTAACAAGACAGCTTTTTGAACTTGTATCTAAGATAGACTTTAGATTATAATTAAATATGAAAATGATTATTAAATAATAAGGAGAATTTTTTTATGATAGAAGATATACTTGAATATAACAAAAATTTTGTAAAAGAAAAGAAATATGAAAAATACATAACAAGTAAATATCCAGATAAAAAAATTGCTATTTTATCATGTATGGATACAAGGCTTACAGAACTTTTACCAGCAGCACTTGGAATTAAAAATGGTGATGTTAAAATAATAAAAAATGCAGGAGGAACAATCTCTCACCCTTTTGGAAGTGTTATAAGAAGTATCCTTATTTCAATATTTGAACTTGGTGTTGAAGAAATTATGGTAATTGGCCATACAGACTGTGGAGTTCAACATATTAATAGTGATTACATGATAGAGCATATGATAAAAAATGGAATTTCAAAAGAAAACATTGATATGATGAAATACTGTGGAGTAGATTTTGAATCTTGGCTTAGAGGATTTGATTCTGTTGAAGATTCAGTCCATGAAAATGTTGAATTCTTAAAAAATCATCCTCTTATTCCTAAAAATATAAAGGTTTATGGTTTTGTTATGGATTCAGTTACAGGGGAGCTTAAAGCTATTTAAAAAATGGATTGAGAAATATAAAAAGGGAGAAATTAACATGAAAATAGTTAATCTAATGGAAGATACAGAGGGAAAGTGTGGTCTTGTATCAGAGCATGGTTTGTGTATATATGTTGAAACTAAGAATAATAAGATATTAATTGATACTGGTGCTTCAGAGAAAACTTGGTATAATGCTAAAAAACTTGGTATAAATTTAAATGATATTGATATGATTATTTTAAGTCATGGACATTATGACCATTCAGGTGGAATTATGTCATTTATTGAAATCAATCCAAATGTCAAAATATATCTTCAAAAAAGTGCAACCTATGATTATTATAATCTTAAAGATGGCAGGGAAAAATATATTGGAATTGATAAAAGAATAAAAAATCTTCCTGAAAGTGTTTTTCTTGATTCAGATTTTGTGATAAATAAAGAAATATCTATTTTTTCAAATGTAAAAGAAAGAAGAAAATGGCCTAAAAGCAATCTTATTTTAAAACAAAAAATTGATGATGAATATATTCAAGATAATTTTTCCCATGAACAATATGTTGTTATTCAAAGCGAAGGAAAAACAGTTCTTGTTTCAGGATGTGCACATAATGGAATTTTAAATATAGTTGATAAGTTTAGAAGTCTTTATATGATTGAGCCAGACATTGTAATTAGTGGTTTTCACATGATGAAAAAGGAGCAATATGTAGAAGAAGAGATTCAGTTGATAAAAGATACTGCTTATGAACTTTCTAAAATGAATACAATCTTCTATACAGGACACTGCACAGGAATTCTAGCATTTAATATAATGAAGCCAATAATGGGTGATAAATTGAAATTTATGCATTCAGGAGATATATTACTATGAAATTGAATAAACTCCTAAAAAGATATATAATTTAGGAGATAATTTAATAAGATAGGAGTTTTTTATATGAGAAAATTTGATTATAAAAAATTAGAGAGAAAGAAATGGGACAGTGAAATCCTAGGACTTGTTGCAAAAATCCATGAATATAAAGGGAGACAAGAACTTTATTTAAAACAAAAACCAGTAGAATTAGAACGCTTGGTAGAATTAGCAAAAGTTCAAAGTACAGAAGCTTCTAATGAGATTGAAGGTATTAGAACAACAAATACTAGATTAAAACAGCTATGTGCTGATAAGACAACACCTAAAAATCGTGATGAAGAAGAAATTATGGGTTACAGGGATGTCTTAAATACTATACATGAAAATTATGAGTATATTCCTATTAGAAGTAATTACATTCTTCAGTTGCATAGAGATTTATATAAATATTCAGAAAAAGAAATTGGTGGTAGATTTAAAGGGGCTCAAAACTATATCAGTGCAATAGATGAAAAAGGAGAGGAATATGTTTTATTTACCCCTCTTGCTCCTTATGAAACACCATGGGCAATTGATGCAATTTGTGAAAATTATAATAGAATGATTGATGAAGGGTCTGTTGATGCACTTATTCTTATTCCTATATTTATTCATGATTTTTTGTGTATACATCCATTTAGTGATGGAAATGGAAGAATGAGTAGATTATTGACAACATTGCTTTTATATCGAAATGGTTATGTGGTTGGAAAATATATTTCATTAGAAAGTAAAATTGCAAAGAATAAAAATTTATATTATAAAGCACTAGAAGATTGTCAGGAAGGTTGGATAGATGGAGAGGAAAATGTGGAATCTTTTATTAAATATATTTTGAAGATTGTACTTGCAGCATATAAAGATTTTGAAGAGAGAGTAGATGTTGTAGGAGAAAAATTAACAGCTATAGAATTAGTAAATAGAGCTATATCTTTGAAGTATGGAAAGATAACAAAGAGTGATATCATGGAATTATGTCCAACAATTAGCCAAAAATCAGTTGAAACTGCAATAAAAAAACTTGTAGATAAAGGAGTTTTAATTAAACAAGGCAATGGACGTGGAGCATATTATTTGAGAAAAATGTAGTCGCATTAAATATAATGCGACTATATTTAAAATAATTATAATTACTATAAAGGAGGAGATTTTTTGAATATACAAATATTTGGAAAGCCAAAATGCTTTGACACTAAAAAGGCAGAAAGATATTTTAAAGAAAGAAAAATAAAATATCAGCTTATAGATATAACTCAAAAACCAATGAGTAAAGGTGAATTTAATAGTGTAAAACAAGCCGTTAAGGGTTATGAAAATATGATTGATGAAAACTGTAAAGACAAAGACCTTCTTGCTCTTGTAAAGTACTTAGTAGAAGAAGCAAGAGAGGAAAAGG
This sequence comes from Clostridium sp., assembly GCA_022785265.1. Taxonomy (GTDB): domain Bacteria; phylum Bacillota; class Clostridia; order Clostridiales; family Clostridiaceae; genus Clostridium. The sequence continues at coordinate 3,324 of JALFQD010000090.1, forward strand.
TATTTGAAAATCAAAAAATAATAAAGACACCAATAGTTAGAAATGGAAAACAAGCTACTGTAGGTTATAAGCCAGAAGAATGGAAAAATTGGTTATAATCTAAGAAAGGGGAGAGTTTGATGGCAGAAAGACCAAAATTAGAAAAAGGATTAGATTCAGAAATATTTAGAGAATATTATTATTTAAAAGATGAATTGGTTGAATTTTGCAGAAAAGAAGGACTGCAAACTACTGGAGGAAAGATTGAAATTACTGATAGAATTGCACATTATTTAAAGACAGGTGAACGTTTAGTTAGTAAAAAAACTCATGGTCCATCAACTTCTTGTATAGGAAATATAACTTTAGATTCAAAAATTGAACCTAATTTTAAATGTACAGAAAAACATAGAGCATTTTTCAAACAAAAAATTGGAGAGGGTTTTAAATTTAATGTAGTTTTTCAAAAATGGTTAAAAGAAAATACAGGTAAAACCTATCAAGATGCAGTTAATGCATACTATGAAATACAAAAGCTAAAGCAGACTAAAAAAACTACTATAGATAGACAATTTGAATATAATACATATATAAGAGACTTTTTTGATGATA
>JALFQD010000111.1 GCA_022785265.1 Clostridium sp.
TTTTATAATCTCCTTCTATAAAAGATGCAATAACTAAAAATCCATATACAAGTCCTGCTCCAAATAATGGGAGTGCATCTATAATTGCAGTTAATAAAGCAATTACAACTGCATATTTTATTCCTGCTATCTTAAAAGCAATTATACAATATATAAAAAGTGCTATCATTATTAATGTATATGCCTTTACATAACCACCTAAAATTTCATTTTTCTTTTTATTAAGGTTATCTAATAGTCTTAACCCTTTTTCTGAAAATATACCCTTTATTTTTACTTGGATTTTATCAATATCCTTTGTAAAGAAAAATGTTGCTATTATTGTTATTAATATCATTAAAAAAGCTGTTGGTATTGATACTACTATATTTAAAAGATTCTTTAAAAAAAGTGATATTATTGAAGATATTGATTCTATTATACTTGCAAGACCATCATTTATCTCAGTCATGATATCAGGTGTTAAATTTTTACCTAAAGCATTTAAAATAATCTTTACCTTTTCTTTTGAATAAACAATAAACATATCTAATGTATCTTTATTTGTTATGTACACATATAAGCTTTTAAGCTGTTGTACCAAATTTACACCTATTATAAACACAAGCCATGCTATACCAGATACTATTAAAAGAGTTAATAAAAAGGATACTATTCCATTTGCTAAGCCTAAGCTTTTAAATTTTTTATTTAATGATAATATTCTATTTTTAATAGGCTTTAAAAGAATAGCTATAATAAATGCTATAACAAAAGGAATTGCATACTTAAACCCTGCTGCTATTATAATAAAGATAATTGTATAAACAAGAAGAAATTTTAATATTCTCTGAATACTTTTTATAAGCTCTGGAGAAAAATATTGAAGAATATTTATTAAAAAGTTTTTCATTAAAAAATCATCTCCTTTTTGTTATACAATTATAAGACTTAATATTTTACTTTTCAATATTATTATTTTCCCAATGCTTTTTTATTTCATTGCAATCTACAAGCCATGTTTTACCTACTTTTCTTTTGTTAAGGAGTTCATTATTTTGACAAGCCTTTTTTATTGTATTTTCATTTATCTTTGTTGTTTCTGCTGCTTCTTTTATGCTTACTAAAAATCCTATTTTATTTATTATTTCTACTAAAAAAGCATTATTTATTTCTTTTTCAAGAAATGAAAAATCACCTTCTTTATCATAACCAAATCTAAAATTTTTTATATCACTATTTTTAATGTTTCTTTCCAATTCTTCTATTTTATATATTAATTTTTTATATTTTTTTGTATCTAGTGTTACTTTATAAGAACTTTTTATTAAATTTTCTATTCCTTCTTCATAAGTAACATTTTCTTTATTCCTAATAAATAATTTATTTATGTCTTTAAAGCTATTAAATTTTCCCAATCCATTTAATTCTAATAATCTTGCTATACCAATTTGTATATAAGAAATTTCTTCTAATAATGAAGAATATATTTCTAAAAACCCTTTCAAGCTGATTCCTATTGCACTAATTACTCTATCTTTTTTATCTTTAGAATCATTCTTATTTATTCTTTTTGTGAGTTCATACACATATGCTCCTGTTTTAAGTATTAAAAATCTTAATGAAACATCTTCTTTAAATTTAAAATTTTCATCTGGAATTTGATGTAAAATAACTTCTTCTTTAAAATCCTCTATTTTAAAATAGTTATCTATAAAATTAAAATTCTTGTCTATTAATAAATTCATTAGTCCTTTCTTTTGCTTTAAACAATAAAGTGTGATATAATTAGAATCAAACCAATATAAATTTTTAAACATATTTTTTTCTAATATTAACTCATCTTTTTCTGAGTTCATATAAAACAACTTCTTTCACTCAATATTTTTTAAGAAATTTTATTTTAATATTACCAAATTTTCTTACTTTTTTCTTGTATATTTTTATCGATAACGCCATATTATCTATATCGATACTTTTTGTTCTTTTCTATTTTATTTAACCTAATCATTCTTAATTTATCATTTTTATTTAACTTAAATTTATATAATTATTGAAAAAAGGATTACCCACACAAATTAATGTGTAAGTAATCCTTTGTTTATTGTTTAATATACATAAGCTTCTAATGTTGCATATCCTGTACCATATTCACTAATTGTATAATCAAATCCTATTAATGTTACATCTTCATTCACCATAGCACTATAATGAAGAACAGAACCTTTCCATAAATTGAATATAGATAAAGCTGTTTCTTTTATTTCTTCTTCTGTTTGGTCTTCTAAAGAGTCTCCACCTAGGTAAATGTTTTCAAGACAACTTCGCCAATCATCACCTTCATCATGATTAGGTATTAAATCTGGATACAACTGTCCTATCATCTTATCTTCATAGGCGTGGTCAAAATACTTATAAGTTATCATGTGTTCATTTTTTAATCTTGCTAACTCTTGTAAATTAGAATCTATACCTACTACTGGTCTTCCTTTTTCTTCTCTTAATTCTGCAATTAATCTGTACATTTCTGTATTCATTATTTTCTTATATTCTGCTGAATTAACTTTGTATTTCTTTACAACTGGTGTATCTTCAATTATAGAAACATCAACAACTTT
>JALFQD010000119.1 GCA_022785265.1 Clostridium sp.
AAAATATAGTTTTGTGTTAATATTATGAAGTAATCTAAATATGTAAGTATTTGTAGTATAATTTATTTAAAGTAATTTGTTAAATAAAGAAGAAATAAAAAATAATCTATTAGAAAGGGGAGTAGAATAATAATGAAAAGAACAGAAAGAAATCGAAGAAAGTCAATTTTAAAACGTAAAGGTTTTAAAAAAGCCCTTTCTTTGATTATGATTTTATTTATGTGTTTGGTATTCTTACCAGTAAATCCTACTGAGGCAGCAGGACAAACTTATACTGTTTATTTTGATGCTTCAGGAAATACAAATGCTAGTTGGGATATCAATGACAAAATTTATGTTTATGGTTATAATAGCACTAATGATAATAGTGGTATTATGGAAATGACAACATCAAGTAGAGGAGAAAATCTATGGGAATTTTCATTTGATAAACAATATACTAATGTAATTTTTCTAAAGAGTAGTGATTTCCCATCAGGAAAAGATCAATCCGCAAAAACAATTGATTTAAGCATAAATTGGTTTTTTGATTCTCCTTGTTTTAAACTTAATGGATATTATGATGAAAGTAATGGAGGAGCTAAAAAAGGTGACTGGAGAGATTTAGGACCTAATACAAAAAAAGGAAGCAAACTGGGTTTTGTGGACATGACTGGTAGTTTGTCAATTGGTAATATAAGTGCAGTTTTTGCAATTGACGAAAGTTTTACAAAGACAAGTACAAATATTACAGCTAGTGATGGAAAATTTACAGTTCCAAATGATACTCCAGATGGAGCATACCAATATGTAAGGTTTAAAAATGGTGATAATTATATTACTGGAAAATATAAAGTGACTTCAAGTGTTACAGATGGTACAGATATAAATATAAATGAAAGAAATTCAGTTTTATATTATGGAGTGACAGAAAAATCAGATGGAACTAAATATAGTTATTGGGGTAAAGAGAATACAGCTACATCAAATATAAATAATAAAAAGTTATATTTGGAAAAATCACTTTTCAATAGTACTAAGGAAACTTATATACAAATTGGAAGTAATTTAAAAGAAAAATTAAATGCTGATTCAGGTGATAGTGCAACTCTAAGTTATACAATTAATAATAATACTGCTACACAAAAGACAATAATTACAATTATAACATCAGATAATACTAAATATCATTTCTTTTGGAGTGATTTAAGTAAGGATCTTGTTACAATTTCTAATAATGCAGCAGTTGTATCTGGTACTTATTCAAAGACTTATACTGTTTATTTTGATGCTACACTTTCTAAACTTCCTTATTATATAGAAGATGTAGGAGCAGGAAAAGACAATAAAGGGATTCCTAAAATAGGTACTACAACAATTTATTATCATGCTTGGGGAAATGGTGCAGCAGAAGATGGTACTATGGAAGTAGTTCCTACAACTACAATTGGAAATAACACATGGAAAGACTTATATAAAGTTAATCTTCAAAGAAAGCAAACTAACATAATATTTTATAGTGATACAGGTGATTGGGGGGCTGGTACAAAAAATTCTAGCAGAACAATAGATTTAGCAATTCCTCAAAACTTATCTTCACCTTGTTTTTATGCAGATAGTAGTGATGATGTTATATATAATAGTAAATCACGTGGAGGATATTGGGATGAGGTTTATACTGTTCGTGATCCAGAAAAAGAAGGTGGAAGTAGTAATTCAGTTGTAGATATTGCTACAGGAAATTTTGAAAATGAAAGAGATAAAAATGCTAAATATGTAACTACTACATTTTACGATTTTTATACAGATTATGAGCTTAATGGAAAAAACAGAGATAATTATGCAAATGTTAATATAGCATCTCATAGAATTTATCAGCCTTTCCGCCAATTTGATCAAGCACTTAGTGATTATTATGAAGATAATAATGCATCTAATCCTATTTATTGGGGAAACTTTCAAAATTATACTGGAAGTAAATTTACTGAGATTGCAAATACATTAAATTTATTTGGATATGGTGAAGGTGATTTATATAAAAAATTCTTTTATGAAAATAACTCTATGTGGGGAAGAAATGGAGCAGAAATTACTCAAGGGGGTAAAAATGCTACATTAAACTTGGTGAATGGAAGTTTAGATGAAAATAAAGATTTATTAATAACAACTTCTACTGGTACAGTAAAAGCACCTTACTTTGATGAAGACTTTTTGGAAGGAAATAATTCTAAAAATACTATATTAGGAAAAGTATATAAAAATGTAGAATTTCCATTTCAATCTGTAGCTTTAAAAAGCCAAAGTGATAAGACAGCTGATGGAACAGTTGATTATTGGGTATTTGATAGTAGAGGATATGTAAATGATAGAGATAATGCTAATAATCATATAACAGTTCCTAATGCTTCTTTAGAAATGAAAAAAGATACTACTTTAAATCAATATTATTTGAAAAGTAGAGGTAATGATACAGTAAAAGGGCAAACAGTAGAAAAAGGATTTCCAGCAACAGCTGATGCAAACTTTTTCCCATTTAATACTACATCTCAAAGTGGTAATGCTGCTAAATTAAATTATGGTTTTGCTATGAAGATGCAATTTGATTTTCGTTTGACAGAAGATGGAACTGTTGAAACTACAACTGGAAAAGATGTTCCAATAGAATTCAACTTTTCTGGTGATGATGATGTATGGATATTTATTGATGGAAAATTAGCATTAGATATTGGTGGTGGACATGGAAGAGTTGAGGGAAGACTTAATTTTAAAGATAAAAAATATTGGATAAGTAGAATAAAAAATGATGATACAAATGGTGGCTCTACTCCTGATGCAACTGGTGATTTTGAGATGGTTGGTGGAAATACTTCAACTCACACATTAACTATGTTTTATATGGAACGTGGTCTTTGGGAATCTAATATGCATGTTACATTTAACTTTCCAGATGACAATACATTCCAAGTAGAAAAACAAATTGATACAACTGATGTAAATGAAATTTTCCAAGACACTTTTACTAATAATAAAGATAAATTATTTACATTTAATATTCAAAATAAAGTTACTCATTATGGTAAAAAAGATGCAAATACAAATGGAAATACTGATGTTGAACCTGTTGTATTTAATGATACACTTGAAAATGGAAAATTAAGTAAAGGTAGCAATAATAATACTTTTTACCATGTAGATAATTTTAGTAGTCATTCAAATGTTGCTCTTTGGAATGCAAAACTTGATGATAAAGATTTTCAATATGTAAATAAGAGATATGGTATTATATCGCCAGCAACAGGAGATACCATATCTGTACCAGATGGAGATAGAAAGCTTTTACAGTTTGATTGCTATTTACAAAACAATATGAATCTTCCAATGAGAAATTTTTCTATTGAATTAGAAGACTCAGATGGACATAAGATAACAGGTATATTAGATTCTAGCAAAACTAAGGGAATATCAGAAGTTAAAATGAATCAATGGCAAACAGTTACTATTGAGTTAGAAAAACTGCAAGATAGTACAGCATATAGCAATTTTGATTTTGAAAATGTAAAATATTTTAAGTTCAATTGCTGTTATTCAAAGAATATATATCTAGACAACATTAAGTTTGTTCCTGAAGAAAGGGTAAGTGCAGTAGTTGGGTTTAAGACACAACAAGATCAAATTCCTGATTATGGTTCAGCAAGTGGTCCAGAATTGAAAAATGCAACTAATGCTGTATTTGAATTGAAAAACAAAGATAATACTTCTAGTTATGAAAAGGTAGATGGAAATGGAAACTTTATGTTAGGAGATAGAAGTGTTGCTACATTCTCTAATCAGTTTAGACGAGGAAGTTATATTTCAGTTTCAGAAGAAGGAGTAAATCCAGAAGTATTTAAAACTAAATGGACTATATTTGAAAATAATCAGCCTGTTGAAAGATATGGAAGTTCAACTAAAGTAACTAATCCAACTGCAATTCCATCTTTAGTTGATAGAGATGATTTAGTTATTAATAACCCTGATGGAACTAGAAACATACCAATAAATGATGGTAGAACAGAAAGAATAGATGATAAAAGTGGTGAAGCAAATTACAATGGAACAAGACCAAACGGAAATTCTATTGTATTTCGTTCTTATAAGAGTCCAGATGATGAAACTTCAAATACTAAGTTAAAGGCTTTATTTGTAAATACAGTGCGTACAGGAAGTATTGCTATTGAAAAAAGCAAAGCATCAGATTCTCCAGATTTAAGTGGAAGATATAAATTTAGAGTTACTTTTACTAATGTTGCTGGTATGTCAATGGAAAGTGATAAAATTGTAAAAGAATATACTTTAAACGTAGGAGAAACTAAAGTAATTACAGGTATTCCAGCTGGTACACAATATTACATTGAAGAAATTGAAGCAACTGATAAGGCTAAAGTTGAGGATATTAAAGTAAAAGAAAGTAATAAAGGTAATGATGAATATACTATAAATTCAGAAAATAAGACTGTAACAGGAGTAGTTAAAGCTGATGATGAAGAAGGTGCAACAGCTACAACATATACTTTTTCTAATACTACTCGTCAAAAGATATCAATTGATTTGAATAAGGTATGGAAAGATAAAGATGAAAATATTATTAATTCAGATCCATCTCTTCCAGAATCTATAACTGTTCAGTTACAAAGAAAAATAAAAGGTAGTAGTGACGCATTTGAACCAGTTACTATTGATGGAAAAAATTATGTAGAAGTTAAGCCAAGTTATGATAGTGCTGGAAATGCTCAATGGAAGTACACATTTAGCAATTTAGATAAGTTTGCTAAGATAGAAAATGGTACAGAATCTTATGAATATGAGTATAAAGTAGTAGAAGTTGAAGTAAAAGCTGGAGTGGCTACTATTCCTGAAGATAATATGATTACTTTAAATGGAAAGAACTATATTATTACTCTAGGAGATATTACTAAAGATATAGAGGATGAAACAAAATATAATACTACAATAACAAACAAAATAAAGCTATGTTCAATTGAAATAACTAAAGCTGATTTAGAAAGTAAAAATACAATTACTGATTCTGAAGCTAAATTTAAAATTCAAAAGCTAAAAGATGATAGAGAATATTCTAATGATAATGTTAATTCTATAACAGATAGTGATTATGATGGTGCTTCAGAAGAAAAATTCACTACAGCTGGTGTGGTTAAGTTTGAAAATCTAAAAGCAGGAACTTATTTGATAGAAGAAGTTCAAGCACCATCAGGTTATATAAAATTAGGAAAATCATTTATAATAAAAGTTCCTTGTGAATATACTGCAGGAACAATAGTAGATGGAGTAGAAGCTCTAGAAGATGGAACTAAAACAGATATTAAACTAACAGTTTATAATCCTAAAGGTGCTATACTTCCAATATCAGGACTTAAAGGAATTCAATTATATTTATTAATTGGTGTTTTAACTATGCTATTATCAGCAGGGGTTTATACTGTTGTTAAAGTAAGAAAATCTAAAAAAATAAGTTAAATTATAAAGTGTAATATGCCTAAATAAAGAGTCTATCTATTAAAGATAAGAGCATTCTTTGCCTTTAATAGATGGACAAGGTGTATCAGAATATTATATTTCAAAATTAGATTTATAGTGACAAAAAAATAA
>JALFQD010000287.1 GCA_022785265.1 Clostridium sp.
CACAAGATCCAAATGCAAGAGTAGCATGTGAAACATGTACAACTACAGGAATGGTTATGGTTATGGGTGAAATATCTACTAATTGTTATGTAGATATTCCTAAGGTAGTTAGAAATACTATAAAAGAAATTGGATATGATAGAGCTAAATATGGATTTGATTGTGATACTTGTTCTGTTATCACATCGATAGATGAACAATCTGCAGATATAGCAATGGGAGTAGATGAAGCTTTAGAATCAAAAAATGGAGAAAAAGATGATGTTGAAGCTGTTGGTGCTGGAGACCAAGGAATGATGTTTGGTTTTGCAACTAATGAAACACCAGAATTTATGCCTCTTCCAATAGCTATGGCTCATAGACTTTCTAGAAGATTAGCAGAGGTTAGAAAAAATGGTACATTACCATATTTAAGACCAGATGGAAAAACTCAGGTAACTGTAGAATATGAAGATAATAAGCCAAAAAGAATTGATGCAATTGTAATTTCAACTCAACATGGTGAAGAAGTGACTTTAGAGCAAATAGAAAAAGATATGAAAGAATTTGTAATAAAGGCAGTAGTTCCTTCAGAGTTATTAGATGATGAAACTAAGTATTATATAAATCCAACAGGAAGATTTGTTGTTGGAGGTCCTCAAGGAGATTCTGGACTAACTGGAAGAAAAATAATTGTGGATACTTATGGTGGATATGGTAGACATGGAGGAGGAGCTTTCTCAGGAAAAGATCCAACAAAGGTTGATAGATCAGCTGCATACGCTGCAAGATGGGTTGCAAAAAATTTAGTAGCAGCAGGAGTTGCAGATAAGTTAGAGATTCAATTAGCTTATGCTATAGGAGTTGCTAAGCCTGTATCAATAGAAATAGATACTTTTGGAACAGGAAAAGTTGATGAAGAAACTTTAGTAAATATTGTGGAAAAAGTATTTGATTTAAGACCAGGAGCTATTATAAGAGATTTAGACTTAAGAAGACCTATATATAAGCAAACAGCAGCTTATGGACATTTTGGAAGAACTGATGTAAATCTTCCATGGGAACAATTAAATAAAGTTGATGAAATTAAAAAATTATTATAAAATTTAGTTTGAAAAGTCACTGTGAAAAGTCAGTGGCTTTTTATTTTTTGCGTTGACTTGGAGCCTGTCGACGGAAAAAGCAAAGTAATAATTAAAACTTTTTTATTAATAAATCTCTTTTGAAAAAGTTAATAATAATCTTTACTCTATTTATCAATTGTAATATACTTGAGTGTATATCATAATTAATAAAGGGAGAAATTTATGAAGCCATATGTTGAAGAATTTATTGTAGATAAAATGAAGGAATATAATAAAAAAATTTCCCAAGGTAGTTTTGGTAGCTATAAAATAGTAAAAAAAGAAGAAAATAATAATATTATAGAGGGTTATTTATATAAAAGAGAAGGTAATAAAGAATTTGTTATAGAGCTTTTAAAGGATAATAATCTTGTAATGAAATTAAATCATAAAGAGATTGAAAGTACCTTTCAAATAATAAAATTTGCAAAGGGAAGGGTTGGAATTGTAGGGCTTGGACTTGGCTATGTAGCCCAAGAAATAGCGAAAAATCAAGATGTAAAAGAGATTATTGTATATGAAATAAGCAAAGAAATTATAGAACTTTATAAAAATAATTTTGGAGAAAATAAAAAAATAAAAATTATTGAGGGAGATGCCTTTAAAGCAGAAAGTCAAAACTTTGATTATTTTTATGTAGATATATATAATTATGTTCTTTCATCAAAAGTTGTGGATGATTATAAATTTTTTATGAAACTTCACAATATAGAAGAGTATGTTTTTTGTGGATTAGAGCATTTCCTTTTAAGCTGTAGCTATGAGGAAATAATATGGGTTTATATCCCTGAAACTTGGATGGACATGGCAAAAGAAATATCCATAGCCTTATCTATATCAGGCTATATAAAAGGCTATGAGCAATTAGATAAAAAAATTGTAAGTAATGTTTTAGCACAATTTAAAGAAGTTTTTAATGAAGAACTTTAAAAAAATAAAAAGAAGTTATCATATAAAGAAATTAGTAAAAATATTTTTTATATGATAACTTTTTTTTAAAAATTTCTAAATTATGCTTATTAAAATCTTAGGTTCATTATTTTATGAAATAGTGATTTGGAACTGACAAGGTCAAAACAGCTGAAAAATATAATGAACCTAATATTTTTAATTTATACATTATAATAAAGTAAGATTTTTTTATTTAACTACAATGTTTACTAATCTTCCCTTAATAACTATAACTTTAACTATATTTTTTCCTTCAGTAGCAGATTTTATAGTTTCATTTTCTAAAGCAGCTTTTTTTATGCCTTCTTCATCGAGGTCAGAAGCAACATTTATTCTGCTCTTTATTTTACCATTTACTTGTATAGCTATTTCAACTTCATCCTTAACTAAAGCTTTAGGGTCAAATACTGGCCATTTTTCATTAAATACTGAAGTATTCATACCTAATTCACTCCATTCTTCTTCAGAGAAGTGTGGTGCAAATGGAGCAAGTAATCTTATTAAATCTAAACAATTTTCCTTTAAGAATTCTAAGTTTTTATTATCTTCTTGTAAGTATTTAGATAAAGCATTTACAAATTCCATTATTCTTGCTATTGCAGTGTTAAATTGCATTTTGTCTCCATCTTCAGTAACACCCTTAATAGCAGTATGTCTCCAGAAGTTTAATTCTTTTTCAGCACTATCTAAAGTAGTCTTTCCTTTACCAGATTTTATAGCTTCACAAGCTATATCAATAGTTCTTTCTATTCTATCTACAAATCTAGCAACAGATTTTATTCCATCATCACTCCAAGCTCCACCTTCTGTATAAGCAAAACCAAACATTAAGTACATTCTAAATACATCTGCACCATATTGAGAAATATAAGTATCTGGAGAAATTGTATTTCCCTTAGATTTACTCATTTTTTGTCCATCTGGTCCTAATATAAGTCCTTGGTGAGTTAATGATTTAAATGGTTCATCAAAGTTTAAATATCCCATATCTCTTAATGCCTTAGTTATAAATCTAGCATAAAGAAGGTGCATACATGCATGTTCAGGACCTCCAACATATTTGTCTACTGGAAGCATTTTATTTACTATTTCACTATCAAATGGCTTCTCAGAATTTTTGTTATCAGGATATCTTAAATAATACCAAGAAGAACATACAAAAGTATCTAATGTATCAACTTCTCTCTTAGCTGGTCCTCCACAACAAGGACAAGTTGTATTTACAAATTCTTCACACTTAGCAAGAGGTGACTTTCCATCTGGTGCAAATTCAACATTATAAGGTAATTCAACTGGAAGGTCTTTTTCAGGTACAGGGACAATTCCACATTTATCACAATAAATTATTGGAATTGGAGCACCCCAATATCTTTGTCTAGAAACTAACCAGTCTCTTAATCTATAATTAACTTTTTGATGTCCTAAACCTTGTTTTTCTAGTTTTTCAACTATTTTAATTTTACCTTCTTCAGTAGTTAATCCATTAAATTCTCCTGAATTTGTTATAACTCCATATTCACAATAAGGAAGTTCAACTTCTTCCCCTTTTTTGTTAGTTATAACTCTTTCTATTGGTAAATTAAATTTTGTAGCAAAAGCAAAGTCTCTTTCATCATGAGCTGGAACTGCCATAACTGCTCCAGTACCATAAGTAGCTAATACATAATCAGAAATCCATATTGGAACTTCTCTTCCGTTTATAGGATTTATTGCATATGAACCAGTAAATACACCTGTCTTTTCTTTAGAAATTGATTGTCTTTCTATTTCAGATTGCTTAGCAGCAGTTTCTTTATAGTTTTCAACAGCTTCTTTATTTTCAGGAGTAGTTAATGTATCAACTAATTTATTTTCAGGAGCTAAAACAACATAAGTAACTCCGTTTAAAGTATCAGCTCTTGTTGTAAATACATCAAATTTTAAATCAGAATCTTTAACTTTAAAAGTTACTTCAGCCCCAGTAGACCTTCCAATCCAATGCTTTTGCATAGCAACTGTTTTTTCTGGCCAATCTAATTCATCTAATTTATCAAGTAATTCATCAGCATAGGCTGTTATTTTTAAGAACCATTGAGTTAAATCTTTTTTAGTAACTTCAGTTCCACATCTTTCACAGCAACCATCAACAACTTGCTCATTTGCAAGAACAGTATTACAAGAAGGACACCAGTTTACAGGAGCTTTTTTTCTATATGCTAATCCATTTTTATAAAGTTGTAAGAATAGCCATTGAGTCCATTTATAATATTCAGGGTCACAAGTAATAACTTCATTTTCCCAGTTAAACATAGCACCCATAGCTTTAAGTTGCTTTTCCATGGTTTCTATATTTTTATAAGTAGAATCTTTTGGATGAATTCCTGTTTTTATTGCATAGTTTTCTGCTGGAAGACCAAAAGCATCAAAGCCCATTGGTTGGAATACATTATATCCTTGCATTCTTTTAAGTCTAGCCCATGAATCAACTGGACCATAGTTAAACCAATGTCCTGCATGAAGTTGAGCACCTGATGGATAAGAGAACATTTCTAGAGTATAAAGCTTCTTATCTAAATTTTCAGGGCTAAATTTGTATAATTCATTTTTTTCCCAGATTTCTTGCCATTTTTTATCAATAGCAGTTCCGTATTTTCCCATTAATAAACCTCCTAAAGTTATGTTGAAATAAAAAAACTTTCATCTCTAAAATAAAGAGACGAAAGTTTAAATTCCGTGGTACCACTCTTATTAGGATAAAAATATATCCTCACTCATATCATTATAACGGATTTTATCCGTACTTGCTTTTAACAAGTAAGCTCCTTAGACAAGTTCCCATAGCTATAACATCATTTTACACCTGCCAATGACTCTCTTAAGATATAAATATATGGTACTACTTCTATTTCAACACTAAAATATATTTTTTTCTATTTTTATATTATATATTTGCTAAATAATAAAGTCAACTTAATAATAAAAATAGAAAATAATTTAAAAATATTTTTGCTAAGGAATAAATAGAAAGTAGAGAATTATCAAAAAATAGTGTATTATTAATATTAAGGAATTCTTTTGAAGTTTTTTATGAAAGGAGGAATTGATACCAATATAAGTTTGGTATTGAATGATATGTATAAAGATAATAGAATTATAAGTTTAGATAAAGAGGAAAAAGAAAAGTTAGGAAATTTAAGAGAGGCATTTATAGAACTGTATAATGAGGCATATGATTCCATTGATAAAAAGGATTTATATACAACATTACAATGCATTAGAAAGCTAAAAGAAATAGATGATGAAAATATTGATGTAATGGTTTTAGAAGCGGAATATTATGAAAATAGAAATAATATACAAAAAGCCTTAGAAAAAATATCTTATGTTATAGAGAAGGATGATGAAAATGACTTAGCCTATTACTTAAGAGGAAGATATAAAACTAGCATGGGAAAATTAGAGGGAGCATATGATGATATAAGAAAAGCAATAACTTTAGATAAAGATAATTATGAATATAAGAGTGTACTTGCTAAAATTTATCTTGATTTAGGAAACTATGAATATGCTAGAAATTTATATGAAAAAATAATTCATGTTTATAAAACAAAAGAAGTTAGAGATTGTTTTATAAGTGCTAATAAATTTGTTATTGAGGATATAAATGAAATACCAAAGGATGAAGTTAATATAGAAGAAAAAATGAGCTTAATAAAAAGTCATTTATTGTTAGGACAGTTAGAAGAAGCATATGAAATAATAAAACCTATGGCTGGAACTACAGGGTCTGTTGAAAACTCATTATATCTTGGAAAGATATTTATGCAAATGAATGAGGATGCAAAAGCAATGCCATATTTTGATATAATAATTCAAATTGGAATTAAAGACCCAGAAGCATTTGTATTTAAAGGAAATCTTCTTGAAAGAAAAGGAGATTATAAAGGAGCATATGATAACTATGAAAAAGCATTAAAATATAATCCAGATTGTGTATGGGTATATAATAATATGGCTTCTGCCTTAATTGGATTAGAAAAGTATGATGAAGCATTAGAATATACTGATAAATCCTTAAGAGAAAATTATGATAAAGAAATTTCTTATAATAATAAAGGAAAGATATTTTATGGTAATGGAAAAAAAGATGTTGCATTAAAATATTATGATTTAGCAATAAAAGAAGTTTCAAATTTTGCAGATGCTCATGTAAATAAGATAAAATTATTACTAGAGCTTAGAAAAAAAGAAGATGCTTTATCAGCATGTGATGAAGCTATAGAATGTGATGTTAAGGATTATAGAGTATTTATAGAAAAAGCAACAATACTTAAGGATATGGGAAAATATGAAGAGGCAATTAAATATGCAGATGAAACTATTAAATATAATAAAAATTCTGTAAGAGCATATTTCATAAAAGCATTTTCATTATGTAAGATGGTATATTATTCTGCGGCAATGGAAAATATTGATAAAGCAATAGAAGTAAGTGAAGGAAAAGATTTAGTAGCATATGGAGCTAAACTATATATATGTAATGAAATGAGAGAAAAGAATAAATTTGTATCTACTTGTATGGAAGCTATTGGAGAACAAAATTCAGCAGGTAAAAAACCTATGGAGTTTGTCAATAAGTTTAAGAATGAAATGGAAAAATGCAACTCTGAGCTTAAGGAAGATGTTATTTATAAAGATATATTATCAGTTATATCATCATTTAGTGTGTAATAGTTAAGAATAGGAGGTCTTAGGTATGGAGACAATTGATATTTACAGCTTAAAAGATAAAAATCTATTTGATTTAAAAGTAATCTTAAATAATATAGATTTTGAAGAAGAGGAAGATGAATATATTACAAAAGTAATACAAGGAATATATTTTCTAAAATGTGATAAAGTAGATGAGGCAATAGAATTGTTTTCTGATGTAATAGAAGCAGATCCATATAATAGTAAGGATGCTTATTTAAAAAGAGCAGAAGCTTATATGAAAAAAGGAAATTTAGAAAAAGCTTATGATGATTATAAAAAAGCATTAGTATTTGATAAAGAAGATATTAATGTGATTAGAGAACTTGCAGAATGTTGCTATGCCTTAGATTATTTTGAAGAAGCTATAGATTTATACAATATAATTGCTAAGGATACAGAAGGCGATTGGGAAGTAACTGCAATATTATCAAGCTTAAATAAATTTCTTATAGAAGAATTTGAAAATAAAGAAGATAGAACAGAAAAAGAAAATTTTTATTTAGTTGATTGTTATTTAAAAGCTAATGAGTATGAAAAGTGTTCTGAAATTTTAAAGATACTTGAAGATAATGAAGATGTAAATAAAGAGGAATTATATTTCTTGCAAGGAAAACTATTAAGGAAGTTATCAAAAAATGAAGAAGCTTTAGAGTATTTTAATAAAACTATTGAAATTAACCCTGAAAATAAAGAACTATATGAGTATAAGGCAAATATATTAAATGATTTAAACAGAGATGAAGAAGCTCTAGAATGCTATAAAAAGCTAATTGGCGAAGGAGAAGATGATGATTATGTATATGACAAAATGGCAGAAATATTATATAAAGCTGGAAAGTATGAAAAATCATTAGAAGCCTGTGAAAAAGCAATTTCAATAAATGATAAGAGAATAAATTCTTATAAAAACAAAGCGAAAATATTATGTAAGATGAAAAAGTATGAGGAAGGATTAGAGGTATGTAATAAGGCTTTAGAATTATCTCCTAATATTTCAGAATTGTATGAAGTAAAATCTGAGATTCTTGTAGAACTTAATGATTATGAAGAGGCTATTAAAGTAGCAGATAAAGCAATAGAGTTAGGAATATATAATGCTAACATATATTATCAAAAAGGAAAGGCACTACAAAGCATAAGAAAATTTATAAAAGCATTAAATTGTTATGATAAGTCATTAAGCTTTAATGATAAGAATTCAAAGGTATATGAAGGAATTGGTTATATAAAGTATAAAAAGAAGAGTTTTGATGAATCAATAGAAAATTATACAAAAGCAATAGAATTAGATGAAAACATAGCTTCATATTATATAGAAAGGGCTGAGGTTTATAAAGCAATAGAAGAATATATAAAAGCTAAAGAAGATTATGAAAAATCAGTTGAACTAGATAATAAAAATCCCCAAGCTTATTATGAAATAGCTATGATATGTAAGAGAGAAGAAGAATATATAGATGCTATTAAGAATTTTAAAGAATCACTAGAAATAAATCCAAATCAAGCAAATATATATAATGAGATTGGTGAGATATATTATATAGAAAAGAAATATGAAAAAGCTATGGAATGCTTTAATAAGGCTTTGGAATTAAATAGTCAATTACCAGAAGCTCATTTAAATATGGGATTGGTATATAATGAGATGAAAGACATAAAACAAGCTATGGAGTGTTTTAAAAAATCAATAGAATTATATCCTAATAATGCTATTGCATATTATAATCTTGGTAAAGCTAATGATGAAGGCGGACATTATAATAATGCAATAAGATGCTTTAGCCAAGCTATAAAGTTAGATGACCAATATATTGATGCTTATCTTGGAAGAGGAGAGGTTTACAGAACTACTGGAGAGTTAGAAAGTTCTATAAAAGATTTTGATAAGGCAATAGGAATGTTACCACCAGATGCAAAGGCGTTTGATGAATTAGGAAAAACATATTATTCACTAAAGGACTATGGAAAAGCTATTGAGTGGTATAAAAAAGCAATAGATACAGATAAAAAGTATGTAGATGCTTATGTGGATTTAGGAATTATATATTTTGAACAAGAAAAATATGATGATGCATACATGACTTTTCAGGATGCTATACAAGTAAATAAGGATTATGCAAATTCATATTATTATGTAGCAAAGGTATTTATGAAAAAAGAAGAATATTTTGATGCAGTAGATTGGTTTACAAAAGCAATAGAAAGAGACCCAAAGCTTACAGACGCATATAATGAAAGAGGATTAGCTTTTGCTAAAAAGGAAAAATATAAAGAAGCAATAGATGATTATACACAAGCAATAGAATTATCAGTTAATCCATTAGACGAGTATTATAACAATAGGGGATTAGCGTATGAGGCAATAGATAATTTTAGACTTGCTCTAGAAGATTATAAGACAGCTTTAGAGCTTCATCCAAATGAAAAGGAAGCATTAAGTAATATAGGTGATGTATATTTTAGACAAGATTTATATCAAGAAGCTATTGAATATTATTCTAAGGCATTAGCTATTGATTCTTATTATGTATATTGTGATTGGAAAAAGGCTCTATGTTTTGTAAAAATGAGAAGACATGAAGAAGCTATACTTGAATATTCAAGATGTATAGAATTAGATCCAGATAATGAAAAATATTATATAGGAAGATCTCTTGTATATAGCAATATAGGTTTAAAGAAACTTGCAAAAGAAGATTTAAAGAATGCTTTAAAGATAGACCCTAATAATAAAGAAGCAAGAGAAAGTTTAAGTGAATTATCTGTTATAGATAGAATAAAGTTTAAATTTAAGCAAGTGAAATAAAAAAAGCAAAACAACTTTTATTTTATTGGAAAGTTAACAATTTTCTATATAATAAAAAAAATAAGTAAAAAATTTTAAAAAAGTATTTACAATGGATAATAATTATTATATAATAAAAACTGTCAAAAGTACAAAAACAAAAAATTAGAAAAAACAAAATGTGAAATAAATAATAATAGAAAGAATGGAGGAAAAGATTATGAAAAAATTCGTTTGTACAGTATGTGGTTATGTTTATGAAGGAGAAGCAGCACCAGAAAAATGTCCAGTATGTGGAGTAGGAGCTGACAAATTCAAGGAACAAGTTGGAGAATTATCTTGGGCAGCAGAACACGTAGTAGGAGTAGCACAAGGTTCATCAGAAGATATAATGGCAGATTTAAGAGCTAATTTTGAAGGTGAATGTACAGAAGTAGGAATGTACTTAGCAATGGCAAGAGTAGCACATAGAGAAGGATATCCAGAAATAGGTTTATACTATGAAAAGGCTGCTTATGAAGAAGCAGAACATGCAGCAAAATTTGCTGAATTATTAGGAGAAGTTGTTACAGATTCAACTAAGAAGAACCTAGAATTAAGAGTTGCTGCAGAAAATGGTGCAACAGCTGGTAAATTTGACTTAGCTAAGAGAGCAAAAGCTGCAAACTTAGATGCAATCCATGACACAGTTCATGAAATGGCTAGAGACGAAGCTAGACATGGTAAAGCATTTGAAGGACTATTAAAGAGATACTTCGGATAATCAAAACAAAATCAATAAGTTTATATTTTAGGGTATGTTGAAAAATTCAACATACCTTTTTTTATATCATTAGAAAATTATATTTAATTATACTCACAGAAAAATATTTTTTGGAGCATTTATTTTAACTAAATTATAGATAATAATGATAGATTTAATACTTTTTGATAAATTTTAAATGAAAAATAAAAATATAAAAATTTTTGTACTAAAATGTAATTTTATGTATAATTATTGAAAAACAAAAAATAAAAGGATATAATAAAAATATTAGTGTAATTGTTTACTGATTTTATTAATATATTGGGGGAAGTTTATGAGAAAGAGAAGGATATTTTCATTAATTACAACTATTATTTTAACAACAAATTTATTTGTGGGAATAACTCCTGCAAGTGCAAAAACAGAAAATATAAGAAGTCAAATGGAACAAAAGCTAAAGGATAGTATAAATTATTATGAAAACAATAATAATTATAGTGAGAATACTAATGAAGAAAAAATTGATAATCAAGAAGAAATAAGGATTATTGTAGAATTAAGCAAAATGGATGAAAATGTATTAAAAGATGCTGAAAGTATTACAGGAAATAAAGTAGAGAAAATATTTGATACATTAGTTTGTGGATTTTCAATAAGTGGTAAAGCTAGTGATATAGAAAAAATTAAAAAATTAAAAAATGTAGTTTCTGTAGAAAAAGCTATGGAAATAGATGAAAAAATGTATTCATCAGTTCAAACTACACAAGCTCAAAATGTTTGGCATGATTATGGGTATACAGGTAAAGGTATGGTTATTGCTGTTTTAGATTCTGGTATGGATTTAGGCATGGAAGAGTTTGAAACAATAGATAGTAGCAACTTAAAAATAACTAAAGAACAAGCAGAGAGTAAGATAAAGCAATTAGGAAAAGGAAAATATTATAATGATAAGGTTCCTTTTGTATATGACTATGTAGATAAGGATAATGATGTATCAACAGATGTTACAAACCATGGAAACCATGTTGCAGGAATTGCTGCTGCAAATGGACAAGAATATAATGGTGAGGCAGATGTAAATGAAAATTCTATAAGAGGAATGGCACCAAATTCTCAAGTTTTAGTTATGAAAGTTTTTAGTACTAGAGATGGCAATAACTTTTTTGATTGTTGTATTGAAGCTTTAGAAGATGCAGTAGAACTTAATGCAGATGTAGTAAACATGAGTTTTGGAAGGCTTTCTGATACTCAAAATGAAAATTCACTTTGGAGAAAAGCTCTTGATAAAGCAGCAGAAAAAGGAGTTGTTATTGTAAATTCAGCAGGTAATGATTCTGTATCAACATCAAATTTTATGTCAAATGAATTAGATAATCCTTTTGGAATTAAGGATACAGCAACTCTTGATTATATATCAGATAATATAATAACTGTTGCTTCAGCAGAAAATGAATATGATGTACCTTCAAATTATTTAAGATTTGTTTCAACTAAAGGAACTGATATATCAACAAAATTTATCAATTATACAGAGGAGGGAACAAGTTCAGATTTTACTTCTAATTTAGATTTTTTAAAAGAAGAAAATGAATTTTGTTATTGCTATGAAGGAAAAGATGAACAATTAAATGATATAGATAATAAGGTAGTATTTATAAATTCTTCTGATATTGATAATAGAACAAATACTTTAACAAATATATATGATACTGTTTCTAGAAAGGAAGGAAAAGCATTAGTATTAATACAATCTTCCAATAGTATGATGACATATTTTCTTGATTCTATAATTGAAATGCCATTAATTACTATTGGACCTAATAAAGGAAAAATGTTTATTTCAAGTATTGAGAGTGGAGACAATAAATTTAAGTTAGAGGGAAGTAATGGATTAGTAGAAAGAAAAAATGGTGGAGATATTAATAATTTCTCTTCATGGGGTCCAACACCAAATTTTGAACTTAAACCTGAAATATCAGCACCAGGAGGAGATATATACTCAACACTTGGAAATGGAGAACATGGTGCGATGAGTGGAACATCTATGTCATCTCCAAGTGTAGCAGGAGCAGTTATGCTTTTGAAAGAAGGAATAGCAGAAAAAAACATAAACTTATCAGGAATTGACCTTACCAAGTATATAAAAATAGCTTTAATGAATACTGCAGAGCCATCAATAAATGATGATAATATACCATTTTCTCCAAGGCAACAGGGAGCTGGTATGATGAAGGTAGAAAAAGCAATAAAAAATAATGTAACTGCAGTAAATGAAGATGGAAATGCTTATGTAAGACTTTTAAATATAGGAAATGAAGCTTCATTTAAGATAAGGTTAAAAAATTATGGAAATGAATCTGTAACATATTCTTTAAAGGATGAAGATTTATATACAGAAACTGTGGAAAATGATTTAGTTAAAGAAATAAAAATAGAAGGGGCAAAAATAAGTTTTTCTACAAGCAGTGTAACTGTTAATGGAAATTCAGAAGTGGAAGTAATAGGAAAAGTAAAAATTCCAAATACATTAGAAAAAAATAATTATGTAGAAGGGTATATATCTTTAAAAAATAATAATGGAGTTAGTTTAAATGTGCCTGTTTTAGGTTTTTATGGAGATTGGGATAGTGAAAAGATTATGGATGACCCTTGTTATAAAGAATCTTCATTATATAAAGCAACAGGTCTTGGATTAAGTACAGGTGTATATGCAAGTTATTTTTATTACTATGGAACAGATGGAGATGAATCAGGGGTTCTTCCAGCAGGTTCAGTAAATAAGGATAAAGTAGCTATATCACCTAATGGTGATGGTAAATATGATAATGTAGATGCAAGAGTATTTAGACTAAGAAATTCAAAGGAAATGACCTATGAGGTATTAGATAGCAATAAAAAAGTAATTAAAACTTTAGAAAGTATAAGTGATGTAAATAAAAATGTAATTGGAAGTTTTGAAAATTATTTTTATGATTCAGGTTGGAATGGAAAAATTTATAATACCAAGACAGGAAAAGATGAGGTAGTTGAAGATGGTCAATATTATATAAGAGTTAAGGCTAAAGGATATTTAGAAAACTCTAAAGAGCAGATTATTGATATGCCTTTAAAAGTTGATACAACTGGACCTAAAATAAGTGATATTTCTATTCAACAATTAGGTGGTACAAGCTATAGGATTCAATGGAGAGCAGAAGATGAACTTTCAGAAGTATCCAATAACAATATGATTATCACTTTAAATGATAGTGATATGATAGATATTAATGATATTAAATCTAATGATGGATTTTATTATGAGACAGTAGATTTAGCAGGAGAAGACTTTGAAAGTGTTACAATTGGGGTTGTTGATACTGTAGGAAATACAACTATTTCTAGAGTATTAGTTGATTCTAGTGTTACTGATGCAATACAATTTGAAAACTTATATGATGGAATAAAAATTAATGATAAAAACTATAATATTAAAGCAGTAGTTGGACAAGATATATCAAGAGTAAATATAAATAATAAAGATATTGAAATAAATAATGGAAGTATAGAAAACAACTTATCTCTTGAAGAAGGAAATAATATTGTATATGTAAAGGCTTGGGATAATAACAATAATTGTATATACAATAAAGCGTACAATGTATTATTAGATACTACAGCACCATCTTATGAAATTTTATGTAAAAAAGATGAACTTGGTAAATTTATGTTCACAAATGAAGATGAAAATGCAACTTTTAAATTAAAAGTAAATGATATGTCAAAAGTAACATGTATAGCTACCAACATAAGTAATGGTGTTTATAATGAAAGACAGGTAGTAGCTTCTTCTGATGAAAATAATATAATAACAATAAACATTAGTGGATGGGATGGTACCAATGTTATAGAGTTAGAAGTATATGATGAGTTAGGTAATAAATGTGAAAATCAACAGATTAAGGTGTATCAAAGAAATGAAAATTTAGAAAATCTATTTGTTATTACTTTAGATATTAATGAAGACCCATTTTTAAGTAGAAACTATATTTACATTAATAGCAATGATTTAAATGAAGATGGAACATATGATATATCAGGAGTATTTACTAGTAGACCAGTAAGTTTTAAAATTGATGGAGAAGAAGTAAAGGTAAATAATGATTTTACTTTTTCAAAAAGTGTAAAAATAAAAGAAGGAACTAATATTTTTACTATTACAGGTTCTGGATATACATGGGGTGAATTACAAAGTAATGAGCAAAAAGTTACAATTTATTATGATAATAAAGCACCAGAAGTAACATATGATAATTTAAATGAAGATAGTGATGGATGTATATATACTCCAGATGAAGTTTTTGTGTTAAGTGGAATAGCTAAAGATAGCAATGATTATAGTTTATCTATAAACAATTCAAAAATATTCACTACAAGTTTTGATACAACAAATGAGGAAGGATTTGAAAAAGAATTTAAAAGAGCAATTAACTTACAAGATGGAGAAAATAAGATTTTAGTAGAAGCAGAAGATATTAATGGTAATAAGTATTCAAAAGTTTTAAAAGTAATATTAGATAAAGAAAGATTTAAAAGAAAAGTTTTAGCAAGATATATAGATATTGATACAAGAGAAGAAATATCAAAATCA
>JALFQD010000177.1 GCA_022785265.1 Clostridium sp.
AAGTTTAGGATAACTTATTTAATAAATAACAAAAATATTTTAAAATTTTCTTTCCTTTAGTTAGAAAGTGTTTATATAATATTATTATAAAAGGTAATTATCTTAGGAGGAAAAAATGAGTAAGTCAGAAAGTTTTTACAATGATAATATAAAAAATGCTAAAAAAAATATAACTACATTAACCAAAAGTATAAATATGATAGGGTGGATAAGATTATTTATAGTGCTTATTGGAGTTTTTTCAACATATAAATTATATAATTATGGTGGAGTTATATATGGAATAACAACAACTTTAGTTTTTATTTTGATATTTTTAGTAGTAGCAATTATACATGGAAATAAAATAAGTGAGCGAGATAGGCAAAATTGCATTATAGAAATAAATGAAAAAGGTTTAAAAAGATTAGATGGAAGATATAGAGAATTCGAAGATAAAGGAAAAGACTTAATAGAAGAAAAAGATCCATTTTGTGAAGATTTAGATATATTTGGTCAAAATTCCTTGTTTCAAATGATAAATACCACAAGAACAGAAGCAGGAAGAAAGATTTTAGGGAAAATTCTTTCATTAAAAGAGCTTCCAAAAAGAAATGAAATAATAGAAAAGCAAAAGGCAATTAAAGAACTTGGAGATAAAGCAGAATGGAGACAAAAGTTATATATAGATGCAACCTTTAAGAAAAAAAGTGATGAAAATTTAGATGAACTAATAAAATGGTGTAAAAACAAGAAAAATGCAGGAAAAATTTCATTGATTATAGCAGGAATATTTATGCTTATTACAATGACTATGATATTTTTAGCAATAGTAAAAATCATACCATTTTCTGCATTAATATTAGATTTAATGGTAAACTTTTGTGTAATAAAGTTTTTAACTAAAGATAAAGAAGGAGTTATAGATTTATTTAATTCATCAAAATATAGCATAAAGGCATATGCTAATACCCTATCTTTAATAGAAGACGAAGAATTTAATTCAGAGTATTTAAAAAAATTAAAAGGAAAGTTAAAGGAAGATAATAAAGTTTCATGTAAAGAAGAAATGAAAAAATTATCTTCATTAATGGATTGGATTGGAGATTCAACCTCAAATGCATATTATTTTATTATAAATGTCTTAGCTTTTGCAGATGTATTTATTATTTATAACTTAAACTGTTGGAGAGAGAGAAATGGAGAAAAAGTGGAAAAATGGATTGAGGTTATGGGAGAATTTGATGCACTTTCAAGTATAGCTAATATAAGCTTTGACCATGATGATTGGTGTTTAGGAGAAATAAGTAATGATAAAGAAGTAATAGCTAAGGAAGTTGCACATCCTTTAATTGGAGAAAGAGCTGTTGCAAATGATTATGAATTAAAATCACCTAAAAAAATAACTTTAATTACAGGTTCTAATATGTCTGGTAAAAGTACATTCCTTAGAACTATAGGAATAAATTTAGTACTTACTTACATAGGAGCTCCTGCTTGTGCAAAAGAATTTAAATGTGGAATTATGAATATATATACATGTATGAGAACTAAAGATAACTTAGAAGAAAGTATATCATCATTCTATGCAGAAATTCTTAGAATAAAACTTATAATAGAGGCATGTAAAAAAGGAGAAAATGTATTTTTCCTATTAGATGAAATATTTAAAGGAACAAACTCAAAAGATAGACACATAGGAGCAACTGTTTTAGTAAAACAGCTTGCTCAAAATGGAGCAATAGGTTTATTATCTACCCATGATTTAGAATTATGTGATTTAGAAAAAGAAAATAAAGAAATAGGAAATTTCAATTTTAGAGAATACTATGAAGATAATAAAATAAAGTTTGATTATAAACTAAGAAAAGGAAAAAGCGAAACCAAAAACGCAGTCTACCTAATGAAACTAGCTGGCATAGAGATAAGTGAGCCTCAAAAAGTGAAGCTCTAAAACTTGTTTTAGCAAGCTGAACTTTCACTGTGTGAATCTTTGATTTTGTTAAGGCGAACTTAAGTGAAGCTCCAAAACTTGTTTTTGGCAAGCTGAACTTACTCTGTGAGTACCCAGCGAACGAATGTGAGTCAGGTTTTCTTTAAAATTTTCAAAATCTGAAATAAAAATTAAAATTGAATAAATAATCTGAATTTAGAGTGAATTTATGATAAAATAATAATATACAACGTATACAATAATATATATGAAAGAGAGGAGAGGGCATGAATATAGCATTTTTTCTTACACCTAAAAATGAAGTAGTGTGTGAGAGTATAGAATCAACTATGAGACAAGTCATTGAGAAGATGGAACATCATGGATATACAGCAATTCCTTTAATAGATAAGTATGGAAAGTATGTTGGAACTCTAACTGAAGGAGATTTATTGTGGAAGTTAAAAAATACAATGAATTTAAATTTTAGAAACACAGAAACAGTAAAAGTAAAAGATATACCTAGAAGAGTAAAACATAAAAGTGTTACAATAAGTGAAGATATAGAAAGTTTAATAAATTTAGCAGTAAATCAGAATTTTGTTCCAGTAGTAGATGATGAAGGAATATTTATTGGAATAATAAAAAGAAGTGATATAATAAATTATTGTTATAAAGAACTAAAAAAATTAAAAAATAATAAATAAAAAAAGTGTGAATTGTTACCTTGCTTTTTCTGTAAATAAACTCTAAGTCAATGCAAAGTAATAATTCACATTTTAATTTTAAACTAATATTTTTTAATGTAATAGCTTAATTTTTATAAAATCATAATTAAAAAAATTATTGTTGAGATTTATATTTTTCTAATTCTGCATCTAAGTCTACTTCATTTAAAGATTCAAATTGACTATCAAAATCGTCAACATTTCTTAAGTCTCCTAATCCTTGAGCAGCAGCTTCTTCTTTAGCAATTTTTCTTTCTATATTATCTATTTGTATTGTGTTAGATTTAGTTTGAACATCAGATAATACTTCATTAACCTTTTTTGATGCCTTTGCAGTAGAATATCTAGCAGCAGCTTCATCTCTATAGCTCTTAGTTTTTTCAATTTCAGCTTCTAAAGCAGCTAAGTTTTTCTTTAAAGCTTCAGCTTGAGCAGAAGCAGTAGCATAATTTTCTTTTAATGATTCATACTTTTTGTCAGCTTCAACCTTTCTTCTTAATGCTTCCTTAGCAAGTTCTTCATTACCTTTAGATAAAGCAAGTTTAACCTTTCCATCTAAGTCATCAGATAATTTTTTTGCTTCATTCATGTTCTTTTCTATTACCTTTACATTTCCTATAACTTGGGCAGAGTTTGTTTTAGCTTTGCTTAATTGCTCTTGCATATCTCTAATTTTTTGATCTAATAATTCAATTGGATTTTCTAAATTATCTAATGTTGCATTAACCTTTCCTTTAATCATATTTGACATTCTTGTAAAAACCCCCATTTATTATACCTCCTAAATTAATATATATTTTTTATAAAATGCTATCTTTTGTAAAAGCTTTTATATATTTATTATAAATGAAAATGTTTAATAAAACAAACTATGTATAAGGTTAAATTTAACAATAAAAAGTAAAAAAAATTAAATTTTAGCCTTTAGCTTTAAATAGAGTTAATTATATAGTTATTTTAAACTTTTAAAGAGATATTTTAAAAGATTTTAAAAAGCATAAAATATTTTAAAAAGAAATATATTATACTTTTTAACTATATACATTTGGTTTTATACTTGTATAAAAATATTTAGTTGTGTAAAATTATAGATACATATTATTTATTAATTTTGTTGTAAAGCTTAGGAGGAAAAAATTATGAATGAAGAAAATATTACAATGGAAGAACTTTTAAAAGATTATGATGTAAAAAGAATATATGAAGGAGATATATTAAAAGGAAAAGTTATTGAAGTTACAGATAAAGAAGTAATAGTTAATATAGGATATGCTTTTGATGGAGTAATACCAAAGGAAGAATTAACTTATGAAGATTTAAATCCATTAGATGTTGTTAAAGTGGATGATGAAATTGAGGTTTATGTAATGTCTCCTAATGATGGGGAAGGATATGTGCTTCTTTCAAGAGTAAAGGCACTTTCAATTACAGAAAAGGATGATATAGAGGAAGCTT
>JALFQD010000178.1 GCA_022785265.1 Clostridium sp.
TAAAAACAAAATGGGGGAAAATGAAAATGGATATACAAAAAAGAAAGTTAGTAACCAAAAAGTTTTTGTCAGTTGCTATTATTTTTACTTTTTTAATAACATTAATACCTACAAACTTTATTGTAAATGCAGCAACAAGTACTTCTAGTTTAAAAAGTTCACAAACAGTAACTAGTAACAACAATACATTTACTTTAAATAATGATACTCTTACAATTAAATCTGGTTTAGATGTACTTGATTTGCAAGCGTGTTCTTCAGAAATTTTAAAGGTAAATTATAAACCAAATGGACAAGAAAGCGAAGACACTTTAGTTTTAGATCCAGATAAGGTTTGGGAAACAGGAAATATAGTTTCAGCTGATTTAAATTCTAATCCTATAGTGATTAAAACAAGCAAGATGATTGTAAAGGTAAACAAAGATGATTTATCAATATCAGTTTATAATTCTTCAAATGGTTTATTAGTTAAACAATCTACTCTTCCTAGTGAAAATACATTAACACTTAATCATAATTCAGGACAGAATTTTTATGGAATATCAGCAGAAGGAAATACTAATATGGCTGATACAACATTAAGGACAGGAAGCAAAAATGTTACAGCAGGTTCTCAAGGGCATGGAGGTGGACCATTTACTTGGACCACTAGTGGTTATGGAATATTAGTAGATTCTGATGGAGGAACAATAGATATACAAGATACTACTGTTTCTTATAAAGGTATTTCAAAAGTAGATACTGAATATTACATTTTAGTAGGTAATCCTACAGAAATTTTACAAGCTCAAGCTAAGGTTTCTGGTACATCACCAATGTTTCCTAAATGGGCGACAGGTTTCACAAATACTCAATGGGGATGGCCTAGTTCACAAGGTACAGCAGAAGAACAATTAAAAAATGTAATTAATACTTATAGAGCTAAGGAAATTCCTATAGATAATTTCTGTTTGGATTTTGACTGGAAATTATGGGGAACTGGTGATGACTATGGGGAATTTAAATGGAATTATCATAACTTCCCAAGTGCACCTTCAGGTCAATTAAAATCATATATGGATGCTAAGGGACTTAAGCTTACTGGTATTGTAAAGCCAAGATTATTTACAGGAACTCAAGAAGCTGCTGATATGGATGCAAATGGCTGGTGGTATTCAAGAACTGGTGTAATTCAAGACTATTGTGCAAAGAAACCAGTAAAACAAGTAGATTTTTCTAATGCAGCTTTAAGAAAATGGTGGTGGCAACAATCACAAGAAGCATTTGATTTAGGATTAGTAGGATTTTGGAATGATGAAGTAGATATAGATAATGGATTCCAAAACTTTGATGGATTAAATATGCAAAGAGCTATCTATGAAGGACAAATAGCATATACATCTGAACAAAGAGTATGGTCTATTAATAGAAACTATTATACTGGTGCTCAACGTTATGCTTATGGATTATGGTCTGGAGATATTCGTACAGGATTTGATTCTATGAAATATCATAAAGACAAATTAATTGGTTCAATCAACTTAGGTGAAGCTAAATGGGGTATGGATACAGGAGGATTTATTGGAACACCAGATAGTGAAAACTATGCAAGATGGATTCAATTTAGTGCATTTACACCTATTTTTAGAGTACATGGACAAGATATAAATCAAGGAAATAAAGTTCGTTATCCATGGGCATATGGAGAAAAAGCAGAAGCAGCTGCTAAAAGTGTAATGCAACTTAGATATAAACTTATACCTTATATTTATAAGTATGATAACCAAGCTTATGAAAATGGTGTAGGTCTTATAAAATCATTAATGATGGCTTATCCAAATGACCCTAATGTTGCAGAATATACTGATGCATGGATGTTTGGAGATTATTTATTAGTATCACCAGTTTTAGACCAAGGTCAAACTCAAAAGAGTATTTATTTACCTAAAGGAACTTGGATTGACTATGCTAAAGGAACTACTTATACAGGCGGACAAACTATAAATTATGCAGTTGATGCAGTTAATTGGAGTGATGTACCATTATTTATAAAGCAAGGTGCAATTATTCCTAGTCAAGATTATGAAAACTATGTTGGTGAAAAGAAAATGACTAATATATATGTAGATTGTTTTCCAGATACAAAAGCATCTTCTTTTGAATATTATGATGATGATGGAAACTCTACTAGTTACAAAGAAGGAAATTACTTTAAACAAAACTTTACTTTATCTAGAAATGATGATTGGACAGGAGTTAAATTTACAACAACTCAAAAAACTGGAACTTACACTCCAGACGTAGAATATTATATTGTTAAAATGCATGTTAAATCAAATGGAGTACCTACTATAGATGGAAGCTCAGTTTCAAAATTTAGTAGCTTAGAAGCATTAAAGAGTTCATCACAAGAAGGTTATGCAACTGGAACAGATGTTTATGGAGATGTTGTGTATATAAAAATAGCAGCAGGAAAATTCAAGACAGTAGAAGTTCCTTGTAATTTTGGAGAAGCTGAAGAAGAAACTGTAAACATCTATGCAAGAACTACAGAAGATTTAGCAAAATTACAATATAGCTTAGATGGGGGAAGTACTTGGAAAGGTTCAGAAACAATGACCTCTTCAGAAGATATTTTAGGATATTTAAAAGGAACTATATCTTATAAATTAACAAGTAGCAATCCAGTAAGAGTAAGATATTCAGATAGTGAAGGATATAAGCCTTCAAGTAATGGTGTAGAATTACCAGATGAAGAAAGTGATACATTTACTATTCAAAAGGATGGAAGTATTTCTATAGGTAAGCCTGTAATGTCATCAACAAATTTATATATAGAAGCTGATACATCTTCAGTATTACTTCAATACAAAGATGAAAATGGAAATTGGGCTGGTGATATTTCATTATCTCCATATATGGATACAGAAGGACATTTTTATTATGCATTATCATATCCATCAGATATTCAATCAAACACAATAAGATATTCTTTAGATGATGGACAAACATGGTTGCCATCTTCAAGTGGACAAGTTGTTGCTTCAGGGGATTATAAAAATAATAGTAATAATGAATTTGTATCAGGAAAACATGTGTGGGATAATATAGTTACAGTTTATTATAATTGCAATACAGGATTCCAAGCACCATATATTCACTGGAGACCAGCTGGAGGAACATGGACTGTAGCACCTGGAGTTTTAATGGATGATTCTGAATTTGATGGGTATAAGAAGGCTGTATTAAATATTGGACAAGAAACAACAGCAGAAGTATGCTTTAACAATGGAAGTGGTTCATGGGATAATAATGGAGGAAGAAATTATTCTTTTGGTGCAGGAATAAAAACTTATGATAAGGGAACAATAAAAGATGGTTCTCCATATCCAGTAGTAAAGGGAACTGTAAAAGTTAAGTATGTAGATGAAGATGGAAATGAAATAGCATCTTCAACAACTAAAACAGGAAATGTAGGAGATTCTTATAAGACAACAGCAAAAGATATTTCAGGATATACATTAAAAACAGCACCTTCAAATGCAACAGGAAAGTTTACAGAATCTACAATAACAGTAACTTATGTTTATTCAGAATCATTAGTAGCATTAGGAAAAGTAGTAGTAAAATATGTAGATGAAGATGGAAATGAAATATCAAGCTCAACAACTAAAGCTGGAAATGTAGGAGAAAGTTATACAACAACATCTAAAACAATATCAGGATATGAATTAGTTTCAACACCATCAAATGCAATTGGTAAATTTGCAAATGGAACAATAACAGTAACTTATAAATATAAGAAGATAATAGTAGTAGCACCAATAATAAATAGTTTTACAGCAAACAAACAATCACCACAAGTAAGTGGAACCCAAGTAACATTAACAGCGAAAGCAACAGGAACAGGAACATTACAATATAAGTTCTTAATACAAGATGCAAGTGGAAACTGGGGAATGTTAAGAGATTATGGAACAACAAACACATATACATGGACAACAAAAGCAACAGGAGATAAGACATTATATGTAGATGTAAAAGATAGTACTGGAAAAGTAACAAGAAAGTCAATGAATTATACTGTTAAAGAGATAGAAAAACCAGTAATAAAATCATTTTTAGCAGACAAAAAGTCACCACAAGAAATTGGAGCAACAGTAAATTTAAGTGTGGTTGCAAGTGGAAGTGGAATATTACAATATAAATTCTTAATACAAGACTCAAATGGAAATTGGGGAATGTTAAGAGATTATTCAATATTAAATAGCTATAAATGGACAACAAAAACAACAGGAAATAAGACATTATATGTAGATGTAAAAGATAAAAATGGACAAGTAACAAGAAAATCAATGAGTTATTCAGTAATAGCAAAGGCACCAATAGTAAGTAGTTTTGTAGCAAGCAAACAATCACCACAAGTAAGTGGAACCCAAGTAACATTAACAGCAAAAGCAACAGGAA
>JALFQD010000224.1 GCA_022785265.1 Clostridium sp.
ACAAAGATGAATGGATTACAGATTCATTATCTGTAAAAATGATTGAAGATATAGATAATTCTAAAGTAATAGCAGGTGGTGTAATTGATAGCCCCGTTTTAGGAAAGATTCCACCTACTAGATTATCAGGTGGTGTTAAGACATTAATTCTTATAAATAACATACCAGATAAGGTGTTTAATGCTACAAATTGTGGTAATAACTGTGCTAAATGGCTTTTAAAGATTGCAGAACATAAGGATATTACAATTAATCTTCGTTATCTTATGGATTTTGGAGAAGAAAACTTTGACATTCTTATTATCAATACAAATGAAGTTGTACATTCTATGAAAGAATTAATTCCTATTGCAGTATTGTATGTATAGGTGGTGAATATATGAAGGGAAATGTAAGTATAACCATTTAAAATAACAGGACAAAATATGAATTTATTATAAGAAGAAATTTAACTATAATTAGAGGGAATAGTGCAACAGGAAAGACAACACTTATAGATATGATTCGAGACTATAATATGCTTGGAGAAGAAAGTGGTATTGAGCTTTCATGTGATAGACCTTGTATTGTAATAGAAGGAAATAGGTGGAAAGATCAACTTTTTGGTATAGAAAAAAAGTATTGTTTTTATAGATGAAGGAAATAGATTTACTACTTCAACAGATTTCGCAGAAACTATAAAAAAACAGATAATTATTATGTCATTGTAACAAGAGAAGGATTACCAAATCTTCCATATAGTGTGAAAGAAATATATGGTATCTGTTCTAAAGGAAAATATGGAGGGCTAAGACAAATTTATAACGAAATTTTTCATATTTATAATAGTAGTAATTTCATGGGAACAATTTTTTACTTACCTATTGATTGAAAAAACAGCAGGAACTTATTTTCAGTATAGCAAAAAGAATTTAAATTCTGCATATTTGAATGATTCAGTTAAAATAAAATTACTAAATGAATTGAAGCAAATAAATTTTGAAATTGATAAAAACTAATAAAGAAAATAGTTTTATAAGTACATTAAGTATAATATTAACTAAGTATATTTTTTAATAGGTGCATTTTTATAATTTAATTTCGTAGCTCCAAAAAAACTTTTAAAAATAATAAAATTTTTTTTGGAGCTTTATTATTATGGCAGTGTTTATTAAAAAATAGATAAAAATAATTGATTACAATTAAAAGATACTTAAAAATCTTCTAAAATCTTTTAATAACTAAGAATATCTAATCAAATTAAACTTTGACTTTCTTTGACCTTAATAATATAATGTACTTGTACAAAGAGATAAGGAATATTAAAGAGTTATAAAAAGGAGGTCTTTGTATTATGTTTGAATTAATGTGTTTTAGAAATATGATGGACAATGCAAATTCATCACTAAGTGGTTTCTTTGATAATTTCTTTAATGATGATTTAACAAATATGTTTAATATGGAGGATTCAATAAAAGCAGAAGTTAAAGAAACTGATGAAGCTTATTTGTTAAAAGCAGAAATTCCAGGAGTTAATAAAGAAGATTTACAATTGGATTACAAAGATGGTTACTTAACAATCTCAGCTGTACAAGATACTAATTTTGAAAATAGAAACAATAACTATTTTGGACAGGAAAGATGTTATAGACAAGTATCTAGAAGTTTTTATTTTGACAATGTTGAAAAAGAAAAAATTCAAGCTAAATTTCAAGATGGAATATTAGGTGTTGTTTTACCTAAGAAAGAAGTAAGCATAAATAATTCTAGTAAGATACACATTCAATAATAATATATTTAATTAATATATTCTTTTAAAGCATAGAGGAGGTTTTATTATGTTTGGTTTAGTACCTTTTAAAATTAATAATAATTTTGTAGATTCAAAAAATGGATTTGATAGTATGTTTAAAGACTTTTTTGGAGATGAAATGAGTATGAAAAATTTAAGAGTAGATATTAGAGAAAAGGAAAATGAATATATATTAGAAGCAGATTTCCCAGGAATGAAAAAAGAAGATATAAATATTGATTATAGTAAAGGTTATTTGACAATTTCAGGTGAAAAGAAAACTGAAAAAGAAGAAACAGAAAAGAAAGAAAATTATATAAGAAAAGAACGTAGCTATGAAAAAGCATCAAGAAGCTTTTATGTAGGTGACATTAATAAAGATGAAATTAAAGCTAAATTTGAAAATGGTGTTCTTGAAATAACTATACCAAAAGAACAAAAAACAATACAAGAAAATAGCAGAATTGAAATTAAGTAATTTAATTAAAAAACAGTATACATGATTATTAATCATGTATGCTGTTTTTTTAACTTTATAATAAATTTATTTGTCAATATTTCGTATAATAAAAGTTATTATAAAAGAAAAACTTAATTATAAAAGAAAAAATAAAAAAAATGTTGAAAATATATTGAATTATCAGAAAAAAAGTGTTATACTGAGAACGTAATCAAGGAAAAAGAATACAACAATGTAAGCTTTTTAGAAGATTAAAAAAATAATACATAGCGTGTTACTGATTAAATCAGGCATTAGCTTAAGAAAATAGAATAATTTAATATTTGTTATATAACATGAATTTAAAAATAATTGAAAAAAGGTATAATTTTTTATAATTTAAATTTATTTAGAGGTAAATTTGACTATATAGCAGGTATTATTTTATGAAATTTCTTAATGCTGATGCTTTTTTGTTTTGGTAACAGTAAATAATAAATAGGGGGGTACAAAATATGGTAGGAATTATTCTTGCTAGTCATGGAGAATTTGCTAAAGGCATATTGCAGTCTAGTGAAATGATTTTTGGACAACAAGAGAATGTAAAAGCTGTTACATTAATGCCTAGTGAAGGACCTAATGATATTAGAGCAAAATTAGAAGAAGCAATTGCATCATTTGAGAATCAAGATGAAGTTTTATTCTTAGTTGATCTTTGGGGTGGTACACCATTTAATCAAGCTAATACTTTATTTGAAGAGCATAAAGATAAATGGGCAATTGTAGCTGGTTTGAATCTACCAATGCTTATTGAAGCTTATGGTGCACGTTTTTCAATGGAATCTGCACATGAAATCGCAGCTTATGTTTTACAACCAGGAAGAGAAGGCGTAAAAGTTAAACCAGAAGAATTAGAGCCAAAAGAAGAAAGTAAAGCTTCTGAAGTACCAACACAAGCATCTAATATAGGAGCACCAGGAAAATTTGAATACGTTTTAGCACGTATTGATTCTCGTTTGCTTCATGGTCAGGTAGCAACTGGTTGGACAAAGGCAGTTAATCCTACAAGAATAATTGTTGTTTCAGATGCAGTAGCTAAAGACAATCTTCGTAAAAATTTAATACAACAAGCAGCACCACCTGGAGTTAAAGCTCATGTTGTTCCAGTTAGTCATATGATTGAGCTTGCAAAGGATGACAAACATTTTGGTGGTCAAAGGGCATTACTTCTTTTTGAAAATCCACAAGATGTACTTAGAGCAGTAGAAGGGGGAGTTCCTTTAGAGACTATTAATGTTGGTTCAATGGCTCATTCTCCAGGTAAAGTACAACCAAATAAAACACTTGCTTTTGACCAAAATGATATTGATACATTTATGAAATTAAAGAAAGCTGGACTTAAGTTTGATGTTCGTAAGGTACCAAGCGATTCAAAAGAAAATATGGATGAAATAATTAAAAAAGCACAACAAGAATTAAAGAAACAAAAAAAATAAATCTAATTAGTTAGATAAAAAAGGGGGAGTAATAATTATGACTTTAAATATAGTTCAAATTATATTAGTTATTATTGTCGCATTTCTAGCTGGTATTGAAGGTGTTTTGGATGAATTCCAATTCCATCAACCAATAGTAGCATGTACATTGATTGGCTTAGTTACAGGTAACTTAGTACCATGTTTAATTTTAGGTGGTACTCTTCAAATGATTGCATTAGGTTGGGCAAATATTGGTGCTGCAGTTGCACCAGATGCAGCATTAGCATCTGTTGCATCAGCAATAATATTAGTTCTTGGAGGACAAGGAAAAGAAGGAGTTTCTTCAGCAATTGCAATTGCAATTCCTTTAGCAGTTGCAGGATTATTATTAACAATTGTATGTCGTACAATAGCTACAGCATTTGTACATTTTATGGATTCAGCTGCTAAAGAAGGAAAAATAGGACTTGTTGAAATGTGGCAAGTAGCTGCTATTTGTTTACAAGGTATACGTATAGCAATTCCAGCAGGATTAATATTAGCAATCGGAGCTGGTCCAATTACTAAATTACTTAATGCTATGCCTGATTGGTTAACAGGTGGTTTATCAATAGGTGGTGGAATGGTTGTAGCTGTTGGTTATGCAATGGTAATCAATATGATGGCAACAAAAGAAGTATGGCCATTCTTTGCAATTGGTTTTGTATTAGCAACAATTTCAGATATTACACTTATAGGACTTGGTGCAATAGGTTTAGCTTTAGCATTCATTTACCTAACACTTTCTAAACAAGGTGGTTCAGGTAATGGTGGAAATTCAAATGTTGGTGACCCTGTAGGGGATATCATTGACAAATACTAAGGAAGGAGAGGAACTTAAAATGTCAAAAGAATTAAAATTAACAAAAAAAGATAGAATTTCTGTTTGGATACGTTCATTTTTCCTTCAAGGTTCTTGGAACTATGAAAGAATGCAAAATGGTGGTTGGGCATTTGCAATGATTCCAGCTATTAAAAGATTATATAAGACTAAAGAAGAACAGTCTGCTGCATTAAAACGTCACTTAGAGTTTTTTAATACTCATCCATATGTAGCTTCACCAATACTAGGTGTAACATTAGCATTAGAAGAAGAACGTGCAAATGGTGCACCAGTAGAAGATGTAACTATTCAAGGTGTTAAGGTTGGTATGATGGGACCTTTAGCAGGTATTGGAGACCCAGTTTTCTGGTTTACTATTAGACCAATTTTAGGAGCATTAGCAGCTTCTCTAGCTATAAGTGGAAATATTCTTGGACCAATTATTTTCTTCCTTGGTTGGAATATTATACGTATGGCATTTACATGGTATACTCAAGAGTTTGGTTATAAAGCAGGTTCACGTATTAGTGAAGATTTATCAGGTGGAGTATTACAAGATATTACAAAGGGTGCATCTATTTTAGGTATGTTCATTCTAGGTTCATTAGTTAATAGGTGGGTATCAGTTCAATTTACCCCAGTAGTATCATCAGTTACATTGAGTGAAGGTGCATACATTGATTGGAGTAGCCTTCCAGCAGGAGCAGAAGGTATTAAACAAGCTCTTTTACAACAAGCAGCTGGCTTGTCATTAACTAGTGAGAAGGTTACAACATTACAAAGTAACTTAGATTCATTAATTCCTGGACTTGCAGGATTGTTAATTACATTTGCTTGTATGTGGTTACTTAAGAAAAAGGTATCTCCAATTATAATCATTCTTGGATTATTCTTATTAGGTATTGTTTTCCACGTAATTGGTTTAATGTAAGATTTTTTATTAGCCTAGGCTTTTTGTCTAGGCTTTTGTTAATAGGGTACATTAATTTTAACCTGATTTTTCAATATTTGATAGTAATATATTTAGAGTATATAATGAAAATAAATGTGCATATAAGTAGAAAGGAGAGGCTTTTATGATTCAATCACTTAATACAAAAGTGGATTTAGTAATGGATTCAACAGCTTTTACAGGAGTTTCAGATTATGGAAAAGTCATGATTGGTGACAAAAGTTTTGAATTTTATAATTCTCGTGACCCACGCAAAAATATTCAAATTCCATGGGAGGAAGTTGACTATGTTATTGTATCTATACTACTAAAAGGAAAATGGATTCCACGATATGCAATTAAAACTAAGAAAAATGGTACATATACCTTTGCTTCTAAAGAAACAAAAAAAGTACTTCGTACTATTAGAAATTATGTTGGACCAGATAATGTAGTTCGTTCTCTTAGTTTCTTTGAAGTAGTAAAACGAGGAGTAAAGGCAATATTTAAGAAAAAATAAAAAAGGAAGAGAATTTATGAATATAGAAGTAAATAATAAGAGTTTTGAAATAATTAAGTTATTAGGAAAAGGTAAGGGAGGATATTCCTATCTTGTAACTGATGGAAATAAGAAGTATGTAGTAAAGAAAATTCATCATGAACCATGTAGCTATTATCAATTTGGTAATAAAATTCAATCAGAAATAAATGATTATAAAAAATTAAAGAAGATTGGTATTGCCTTACCTGAAATGTATGATATAGATATTGAAAGAGAACATATTCTAAAAGAATATATAGATGGTGATACTATTTTTGATATGGTAAATAATAATATTGATGTAACTAAGTATATTATTCAAGTAAAAGAAATGTGTAAAAAATTATATGCTGAAAATACTAATATTGATTATTTCCCAACCAATTTTGTTCCACAAGATGGTAAATTATATTATATTGATTATGAATGTAATGATTATATGGAAGAATGGAATTTTGAAAACTGGGGCATTAAATATTGGAGCAAAACAAAAGAATTTATTGAATATGTTAATAAAGAACTGTCGCACAAAATATAGTATATTTTATACAATTTAAAATATTATATACTCTGTAAATATTTGTTGATGCGACAGCTCCAATATAATAAATAATGTTATTAATGATAAATATAAATCTATACTTGAATGAATATAGCTTTTTATTTTGTTATATCAGTTACTTTGGACATATCAAAGCCTTTTTCTTGAAGAGCTACTATTACTCGTTGCAAAGGAGAATCTTCAATATACTTGTAAGTAGGAATAAAGTTTTCTTGACTTAATTCTATAAAAGAAAAATCTAATCTTGGATGGAAGAATATACTTCCCATATTATTTGTATCTGCACTATATAAGTTATTTATAGCACCATCAATATTATTTTCAGGAATATAATCTAAAGCAGTTGATATATAATATGAAGAATTATTATATGGACTTAATTGAGGTTTTGTCAAATCAACATTATTAAGTCCATAATCCTCAAAGGGATAATAAAGTATATTA
Source organism: Clostridium sp. (assembly GCA_022785265.1). Lineage (GTDB taxonomy): Bacteria > Bacillota > Clostridia > Clostridiales > Clostridiaceae > Clostridium. The sequence goes on from JALFQD010000224.1 coordinate 7,029, forward strand.
AAATATTCTTCAGCAATTTTATTTTGTTCAGGTGTTATTTGATAATGTGGCACTTCAAAAAAGTCTATAGGAATATCTAAATATTTTGCAGTGGCTATAGCTTGCTCCATTTTTGTTCTAAAGTTCTCAATAGATGGAACATTAGCTCCAAATTCAGTACCAACAGCAGATTCTTCATTGCCATTTTGATGAGTATAACCATGCAGACCTATTGATGCTGAATTGTTTATTAAATAATCCAAAGTATATACAAGCTCTGCAGTAGAAAAGTCATTTAGCTTCATAGGATCAACATCAATATTCATTGAAGGGCAAACATATCTTGGAATCCAAGCAATATGATAAGGGATATTTTTAGAACTTAAAAAATTACCAATAATTCGTAATTTATCTAAAAATTCTTTATCATATTCTTGATTAGAAAGAACTATATCTTCAAGACGTATTAAGCCAATTTGATTGATTTTAGGTGTATATTTTTCTAGATTTTCAAATGTTGTATCATTTATTTTACAATAAATAGTTTTACTATTTTTATCCCATCTTGTATACATGTTAAGAATATTAGATAAGTCTGAAAGACCTATGTAGTATAAATCATTATTATTAATTAATTCTTTTTTTAATTTTATAGTTGAGTTTACAGTATTATCTTCAAGATTAAAGATATAGGAATTTTCATATAAATTCATAGTTAATGTATTATCTTTATTTTTAATTAATGTGCCACCTAAGCATTTTACAATTTCATTCAAAGGTATATAGTATCTATTTTTATCTAAATACACAGGATAAGAAAAATTTATAGTATTTCCATCAATAAAAAAATTTATATCATCTTTTTGGTAATCTAAATTTGGAATAGAGTTAGTTAGTTCTGTTAAATCATAAGATTCTATTGAGGCTGATGATGTAGAAATATTTTTAGAGTCTTCTAACTGAACATTAGAATCTTTGCTACATCCCGTTAAAAGTAATAATAAGATAATTGGAAGTAAAATTTTTTTCAAAGTATGTATCCTCCTCTTGTTGGAATAATTTACAACAATGGTTGTAGATTTATTATATATTATATTTAAGAAAAATTAAATAAATTTTTTAGCAATATTATTAGGTATAAATAGTTTGTTTTGATAAATTAGTTCTTAGCATTTATAAAATAGGGTATAATATATAATGAATTAAGATGTGAAAAGGGAAAAATTTTATTAAAGTATCAAAGGAGGATATAATGAATCAAATAAAAGAATATATAAAAAAAGAATTTAAAAGTTCTAAAGATAGAAAAAGAAACTTTTACATTTAATGGCACAAGTATTTAATTTTGCCTTTGCAAAAGAATATAAGGCTTGCTTTTTTAATATTGTTTCATCAATAAGTTTAAAAGATGATGTATATAGTGGAAAGAGTTATTATTTAGCAGAAGCAGAATCTTTGTTAAGAGTAATAAAAGCATTAGATAAAGATATTCCTGTATTTACATTAATTGATGAAATATTTAGAGGGACAAACCCAATAGAAAGAATATCATCTTCAGCAGAAATATTATCATACATAAATAAAAGGAATGCTCTTGTAATTGTGGCAACTCATGATAGAGAACTTACAGATATGCTTAAAGAAGAGTATGATTTTTATTTCTTTGGAGAAAAGGTAGATGATTCTAATGGATTAAAGTTTGACTACAAAATTAAGCGAGGAGTGTCAAAAAGCAGAAATGCAATAAAACTTCTTGATTATATTGGATATCCAAAAGAAATAATAGACAAGTCTTATAAGAGATGTGAAGAGATTACAAATTATATGTAGTAAAAATAATCCTAATTTATAGTTATACAAATATCTTTTAAATATGAAGAGGAATAATTATATTTATAAATATGTTAAAATAAAAGAGAAGTATATACTTGATGGAGGAAATGTATGACAAGTAAAGATGTGTTAGATATAATACAAAGTGGAGAGAACTTTTATATAGAATTTAAAGAAGAAAAAGTTAAAGCAAAAGATTTAGGAGAAGAAATAGTTGCATTTGCAAATTCTGAAGGTGGAACTATATTAATTGGAGTCTCAGATGATGGTAATATAACAGGTATAACAGATAAAAAAATAGAAGAAACTATTATGAATATTTGTAGAAATAATATTGTTCCTAATATTATACCAAGCTTTGAATATGCTATAATTAATGATAAAAAAATAGTTATATTGGGAATTCCAAAAGGTTTAAGTAAGCCTTATTCAACTGTTGATAATAAATATTATATTCGAGTTGGAACAACAAAAAGAATTGCCTCCAGAGAAGAATTATTAAGACTATTTGAAGGTAATGGAAGTTTACATTTTGATATTTCACCTGTAATAAACACATCAATTAAGGATTTAAATTTAGATGTTATAAGAGATTATTACTTAAAATACAATGCTTTTGACTTATATGATGAGGAAAAAGAACAAGTAGAGAGATTACTTATAAATGCAGATATATTAAAAGAATTGAATGGTGAAAAGGTTTGTTCTGTTGGAGGATTATTAATTTTTGGAAAGATGCCACAAAGATATTTACCACAAAATGGTATAACTTTTGCACATTTTAATGGAAGTGAAATATCTGATGAATTAATTGATAAAAAAGTTATTGAAGGTAGAATACAAGATATAGCAGAAAATACACTTACAATAATAAAAAATAACATTTTAGCTCCTTCAGTTATTAAAAATTTAAAAAGAGTTGAAGTAGAAGAATATCCTAAAATTGTATTGAGAGAAGCATTAGTTAATTCACTAGTTCATAGAAATTATAGTATATATGGTTCTAAAATAAGAATTTTTATGTTTAATGATAGAATTGAATTTAGAAGTCCAGGAAGACTACCAAATACAGTAACTACAGAAAAAATGAAGGTGGGAGTTTCTTTTGCAAGAAATCCATTTTTGGTAAAGTATATGGAGAACATGAGATATATAGACCAATTAGGAAGAGGAATTCCAATGATTATAAAAAAGATGAAATCTATAACAGATATTGAACCTAAACTTGAAGAAGTAGGAGAGGAATTTATACTTACGATATATAAAGGAAAATAGGAGATTTAAGGGGAGGTTAATAAATGGAAAATAATATGTTTAATTTATTAATAGAAAATAGCAAAGAGTTAGATAATGCAGGTGGAATGTTAACAGAAAATATATTTAAAAAGTGTAGTGCATTATCATTAACATTAAAAGGAATTAAGGCAGATTCTAATAAAATTAATGAAGCAATAAAAGTTGTAAAAGACAATACATCAATAATATCAAATTTTAGAGGAAATAATTTATTTACTACAGCAGTTACAATATCTTATGAGGAAGATA
>JALFQD010000230.1 GCA_022785265.1 Clostridium sp.
CAAATACATTTACATGGTATGCAACCAAAGTTGGAAATAAAATATTGTATGTAGATGTAAAAGATAGTAATGGAAATGTAGTAAGAAAAGATATGAAATATACAATAAAATAATATAAAAAATCCCAAGTAATTGGGAAAAACTTTAGTAAGCGATAGAGCTAAACTCTCTCTCTACGCCCCTAAGTACTCAGAAAAATACTAGTGACAAGCATAAAGCTATATTCGAAAGAATATGGCTTCTTTGCTTGTAAATAAAGCTATTAAAAAAGGAAAAGAGATAATTTTTTCTATGGTTAATGGAGCAAAGAATGCTAGGAAATAATCAATAAATGCAATTAAGAAGGGAATATCTAAAAGAAAAAAAACAGATAAGAATGGAGTATCAACAAACTATATCTATGATATTCATGGAAGAGTAACAGAAGAAAAAGTAGGAAGTATAACAATAAAATATACTTATGATAAAAATAATAATATACTTACATTAACAGATAGTACAGGAACTACAACAAGAACTTATGATGAGTTAAATTCAGTAACATCAAAAACAGTTCCAAAGATAGGAAAAATAATATATAAATATGATGTTACAGAAGGAATAACAAACCTTTCAGAAGGGGCATATGCTGAGGTAACTGTAGGTAAGTATGATAGTTCAAATAGACTTACAGGAATAAATCAAACAATAAGCGGAGTATTATCAAATACAACAGCATATACCTATGATAAAAATGGAAATACATTAAACAAGACAGTAACTTCAAGCTCAACAGGAGCAAAGGAAACAACAAAATATAGCTATGATGTATTAAATCAATTAACTAAGGTAACAAAATAAAGCTGGAGACATTAAAGCAACTTATTATTATGATGCATTTAAGTGAATTTCTAAAGCTATGATTTAGTTAAATGAACTTACACCTAAGAACGAGGAGAGTAGGTGCTTCATATAAAGTTAAGAAAGCACAGGAAATGTAGAGAATAGTATAAGATATGCAGGATATCAATATGATGAAGAAACAGGAATAGAACATGATATTATTGAGGTAGATTAATGAGAAAGATTTGGTTTGATGAAGCTTGGGAAGATTAGTAGTTTTTATAAATTTATCATGACAAAAAAGTATTTGAATATATCTTTATGAAAAAACTTTATATTGAAAAGTAGAGCATTTAGTGATATAATTAGGAAAAATTAAATAAAAATTTTGTTAAGATTTTTTAAAATCTATAATGATAGGACAAAGATGTCGAAGGTTGAAGTTCTGTTATTATAGATTTTTTTATTTTATTTGTTAGGAGGAATTATTATGGAGACTTTCACAGAAATTTTAACCAAGATTGATGACTTTGTTTGGGGACCAGTTATGTTAATTTTATTGGTTGGTACAGGAATTTTCTTAACAGTAAGATTGCAATTCTATCCTTGGAGAAATTTAGGTTATGCCTTAAAGAGTGTTTTAAGTAAAGAAGCACGTACAAAGAAAAGAGGAGAAGGTGATATATCTCCATTTTCAGCACTTATGACAGCCTTAGCAGCAACAATAGGAACTGGAAATATAGTTGGTGTTGCTACTGCAATGGTATTAGGAGGTCCAGGAGCACTTGTATGGATGTGGATTTCTGCATGTTTTGGATTAAGTTCAAAGTTTAGTGAGTGTATGCTTGCTATTAAATATCGTGAAGTTAATGAGCATGGAGAAATGTCAGGTGGACCAATGTACACAATGAAGCATGCATTTAAAAATAAAACCTTTGGAAAAGTTATGGGATTTTTATTTGCATTATTCACAGTTTTAGCTTCTTTTGGTATTGGTAATTTAACTCAAGCAAATTCAATTTCTTCAGCATTAGATGAAACTTTTGGAGTTCCAATGTGGGTAGTTGGTGTTATTATAACAGTTTTAGCTCTTTTAATTATTGTTGGAGGAATAAAGAACATTTCAAAGGTATCTCAAGTAGTTGTACCAAGTATGGCTATATTTTATGTTATAGGTGGAATAATTGTTATTTTAGGAAATATAACAAATCTTCCAAAAGGCTTAGCTCAAATATTTTCTATGGCATTTAGCTTTAAATCTGTTGCAGGTGGTGTTGGTGGTACTATAATGGTAAGCATGATGCAATCTCTTCGTTGGGGTGTTGCTAGAGGAGTTTTCTCAAACGAAGCTGGTTTAGGTTCAGCAGCAATTACAGCAGCTGCAGCTACTACAGATAATCCTGTTAGACAAGGATATATAAATATGACAGGTACTTTCTTTGATACAATAGTTGTTTGTACAATAACTGGTCTTGCAATTGCAAGTTCAGGAGTTCTTGGTACTGTAGATGCATCTGGTGAACTTATTACTGGTTCTGCATTAACTATTTTAGCATTTGAAAGTGTATTAGGAAGAGTTGGAGCTGTTTTAGTTACTATAGGAATTGCATTATTTGCCTTTTCAACAATAATAGGATGGGAATATCATGGTGAAAAAGCATTTGAATATATTTTTAAGAATCCTAAATATAACATTATATATAGAATAGTATTTTCACTAGTTTCTTATATAGGAGCAACAACAACATTAAAGATTGTTTGGAGCATATCAGACATAATGAATGGCTTAATGGCAATTCCAAATTTAATTTGTCTTTTAGCATTAAGTGGGGTAATTGCAAAGGATGTTAAGGAATTCCAAGAAGTTATTAAGAAAGAAAAGGAAGAAAAAAAGTCACTTAACTTAGCAAATGAACAATAATAAAGTATATAAAATTAAAAATAATTTCCAATGAAAAGCTATCAAAAAAATTTTGGTAGCTTTTTTTCGTATAAATATTTGTCAAATTGGAATAATATGAGATAATAATAATAGTTTATATATGTTTAAGGAGAACTGGTATATGGAAAATTTAAAGGAATTATATGAGAAGGCATCTTTGCAGATTGATGTTAAAAATTTATATGAAGCAGATAAAATTATTAAAAAAATAAAAGATGAAAATTCAGAAGATGAAAAATTATTTATTTTGGAAGGAAAATATTTTGGAGAAAAAAATGATAATAAGAATGCATTTGAATTATTTAATAGAGCTTTAGAGATAAATCCTAATAGTGTAGAAGGATTATATGAAAGAGGTAGACTTTTTTCTAGAATGGGTAAAAAAGAAGAAAGTTATAATGATTTAAAAAAGGCTTATAATTTAGATAATAATAATGAAAAAGTAATGTTTTTCTTAGGAAGAATGGCAATTAATCTTGAAAAATATGAAGAAGGGAGAGAAATTTTTAAAAAGTTATATCACCATAGAAAAGATGAAGATGTATCTAATTATTTTACTAGTGCTAATAAATTTATAATAGATGAGCTAGAAGAAAAAGATGAGCTTACTTATGAAGAAAAGTTAAGTCTTGCAAAGAGCAAGTTTTACATGGGAAAGATTGAAGAAGCAGAAGAAATATATAAAGAACTTGGAGAAATAAATTCAGTAGATGCTCTTCTTATTTATTCATATGTGATAAAGAACTTATATACATTAGAACAAGGAATTAAATATATAGATAAAGCAATTGAAATTGAACCAGAAAATCCAAGGGTACATTTATATAAAGGAATATTCTTAGAAGAAATGGGAATGCTTAATGAAGCATTAGAGTCTTATGAAAAATCAAATTCTTTAGATGAAAAATATGAGCCTGTATATAATAGAATGATTAGTGTATTAAATAAGCTTCATAAATATAAAGATGTATTTGAAATAGCTAAAGTAGCAGAAGAATTTAATTATGATAAGGAAGTTTTTTATAATAGCTTAGCTGAGGCATATTATAATTCTAAAACTACTAAAGAAGCTTCAAGTTATATTGATAAGGCTTTAAGCTATATTGATAAGGCTATAGAGTTATGTCCTAATTATCCAGAAGCAAATCTTCAAAAGAGTAAAATCCTTAGAGAAAGTGAAAGATATAGAGATGCTATGGATGTTTGTAATAAAATAATTGATTTTGGATATAATGGAGAGTTAATTGCAGTAGAAAAGGCACTAATTCTTAGAAGTGTAGAACAATATGAAGGGGCATTAGAATGGCTTGAATGGTACCTTGACAATGATAATGATGCAATATTATCAAATTATATTAAAGCTACATGCTTAATTTATCTTGAACAAAGAGAAGAAGCTTTTAATTGCATTGATAAAGTTATATATGATAGCAATAAAGATATAGCAGCTTATGCAGGAAAGATGTTTTTAATGTTTTATGAAGGAAATCACTCAAAGACAGAGTATGTAGATATAGCTAAGAAGGCTTTAAAACTTGACAATATAGACTGTAATAACGACGCAATTATGTCTAATTTTGTTCATGAATATAAAAAAAGTATGTCAAAATTAAAATATGATAAATATGTTTATAATTTTGTATTAGAAAATATAATAAAAAATTTTGTAATTAATGTTAAATTTAATTAGAAAGAGAGGATTTAGATATGGCTATAATAGGAATAGATTTAGGTACAACAAATAGTTTAGTGGCATGCTTTAAAGATGAGACACCAGTAGTAATAAAAAATGTATATGGGGAAACTCTAACTCCTTCAATAGTAAGTGTAGATGAAAATGGAGAAGTTTTTGTTGGGAAAATAGCAAAAGAACGTCAAATAACTCATCCAGAAAGTACAGCTGCTTTATTTAAAAGACATATGGGTACAAAAAAGGAATATAAACTTGGTAATAAAAAATTCTTGCCAGAGGAATTATCATCATTAATAATAAGAAATTTAAAATCTGATGCAGAAGAGTTTTTAGGAGAAGAGGTAACAGAAGCAGTTATAAGTGTTCCAGCTTATTTTAATGACACTCAAAGAAAAGCAACCAAAAGAGCAGGAGAGCTTGCTGGTCTTAAAGTAGAGCGTATAATAAATGAGCCTACAGCAGCTGCTATTGCTTATGGATTACATGAGAAAAATTCAAATACTAAATTTTTAGTTTTTGATTTAGGAGGAGGAACTTTTGATATATCTGTTCTTGAATTATACAAAAATATAATGGAAGTTAGAGCAGTTGCTGGGGACAATTATCTTGGTGGAGAAGATTTTACCAAAGTTTTAATGGAGATATTTGCAAGAAGAAATGATATAGATTTAAATGAGCTAGATTCTAAAACTTATAATTTATTAAGAAAACAAGCAGAGGTTGCAAAGAGAAATTTCTCAAAAGAAAAAATAGCAGAGCTTTCTGTTAGAATTGATGATAAGGAATTAAAAGAAGAAATAACTTTAAATGAATTTGAAAAGGACTGTGAATTACTTCTTGCAAAGCTTAGAAGACCAATAGAAAGAGCTTTAAGTGATGCAGCTATAAAGCTTAAAGAAATTGACACAATAGTTTTAGTTGGTGGTGGAACAAAACTTCCTTTAATACGTTCATTTGTAGGAAAGTTATTTGGAAGACTTCCAGCTACTAATATAAATCCTGATGAAGTTGTAGCTATGGGAGCAGCTATTCAGGCAGCTATGAAGAAAAGGGAGAAGGCAATAAAGGAAATAGTTTTAACAGATGTATGCCCTTATACTTTAGGAACAAATACTTCAATTCAAAAACCAGGAGGATATTATGAAAGTGGACATTTCTTCCCTATAATTGAGAGAAATACAATAATACCTGTAAGTAGAGTTGAAAGATTATATACAGTAAGAGATAATCAGAAAAAGATATCAGTAGAAATACTTCAAGGGGAAAGCAGATTAGCTAAGGAAAATATATTGCTTGGAGAAATAACAGTTTCAGTACCACCTTCAAAAGGAGGAGAACAAGCAATAGATGTAAGATACACCTATGATATTAATGGAATATTAGAAGTAGAAGTTACAGTTGTCTCAACTGGAGTAAAGAAAACAATGGTTATAGAAAAGAATCCAGGAAATATGTCAAAAGAGGAAGTTCAGGAAAGATTAGAAGAACTTAAGGAAATAAAAATTCATCCAAGAGAAAAAGAGGAAAATAAACATTTAATAGCTAGAGGAGAAAGGCTTTATGAAGAATCAATAGGTCTTGCAAGAACTTATATAGCACAAGGAATAAGTAATTTTGAGGATGCTTTGGATAAACAAGATGAAAGAGAAATATCTAGGGCTTATGAAGAATTGAAAAATTTATTAAATGAGATAGAAGGAGAACAGGAGTTTTAAATATGAATTATTGGGAGTTTTTAGGCATAGAGCCAACCACAGATAGAAATGTTATACGTGCAGCTTACATGGATAAGTTAAGTGAATATAATCCAGAAGATGACCCAGAAGGGTTTCAAAAGCTTAGAGAAGCCTATGAAAGTGCATTAAGGCAAGAAGAAATAGAAGAAGCAGAGGAAGAAGAACTAACACCAGTAGATGAATTTATGAAAAAGGTTGAAAGCCTTTATAACAACTTTTTTGAAAGAATTGATGAGGATAATTGGAGAGAACTATTAAAGGAAGATGTGTGTTTTCAGATAGAAACATCTAATGAAGTAAGTTATAAATTACTAGAATTTTTTATGGAAAAGAATTATCTTCCAGAAACCATATGGAAAATTTTAGATGAATATTTTGAATGGACAGAAAAGGAGGAGGAACTTAAAGAAAAGTTCCCTCCAGGCTTTATAAATTATCTTTATGCAAATATAAATGGAAGATTTAATTTAAAATATGATTTATTTAAAAA
>JALFQD010000239.1 GCA_022785265.1 Clostridium sp.
TATAAAATTTAATAGACGTATTTTATAAAAAATATAATTAAGAAAGAACAATAATATAATAAAAAATTAACAAGCATTTTAAGTGTTTTTTATGATATAATAAAAAATGTTGTGAAATAATAGAGAAATATTTAGATAAAAATATCTAAAAATTAACATATTAGAAAGGAGAAAAATATGGATCAAAAAAAGATATCTATTATAATTCCAGTATATAATGCTGCAAAATATTTAGAAAAATGTGTCCAAAGTATTATTAATCAAACCTATAAAAATCTTGAAATAATTTTAATTGATGATGGGTCAACTGATGAAAGTAGAAACATTTGCAGAATATTATCTGATAAAGATGATAGAATAAAAGTAATGCATCAAAAAAATAGTGGTGTAAGTGTTGCACGTAATTTAGGTCTTAGTAATGCAATCGGAGAATATATTACTTTTGTTGATTCTGATGATTATATAGAATCTAATTATTGTGAAGTTTTACTTGATTCTTTAATAAGGAATAATGTTGATGTAGCATATAGTAATGATTTTAATAAATTTTGTGAGAGAGATATAAATATTAATGAAGAACTTATATGGAAATCAGAAGAATATGACCCTGTTTATAAGACTCCTCAATATGTGGTGTGGGGAGCATTATATAAAAGAAAAGTTATAGAAAATATACGCTTTGATGAAGACTTGTATGTTGGTGAAGATGCATATTTTTTTGCAAAGGTTGTTAAAAATTCTAATAAATTAGTGTGTGTAAATAAAGAACTTTATCATTATATTTATCATACAAATTCAGCATATAATTCTAAATTTAATTCAAAAAAAATCACAGAAATAGAATGCTGGCGTAGAGTTGCTACTCTTTTTAAAGATAATAAAAAAATAGAGAGAAGATGTAAAGCAAGATTAGCAATTAAAAGTAAATCAATGCTTATAAGATTTATAAATGATTCTTCTTTTACCAAGGAATATGAAACAGAAGTTTTTAATGAATATTATAATAATGTTAAGTATTTAATATTCCATATGCTTTGTAACCACAAGTATAAAAAAGCTTTTAAAGAAATTATACATTTTTTATTTCCAAGGTTATGGATAAAGCAAATTTCAAGTAAAGAGAAAAGTAATGAATAGAAAATTTTTTTGAGGTGATTAATTTGAACAAAAAGAAATCAATAGGAATAGCAACTATTACAAGTCACAATCTTGGAAATAGATTACAAAATTATGCATTGCAAGAGTATTTAGTATCTAAAAATTATGATGTAAAAACAATTCCTAAAAATTCTTATACTGTAATAAAAAAAGAATTAAAAAGATTAAAGTTTATTATAAAATTAGTATTATCAAAGTTTATAAAAAAATATAAGTCTGTATCTTGGGAGTGTTTTAATGGAAAAATTAATTGGGAAAATTATTCTGTTAAGGACAATTCAGAAGCCCTTGTAAAAAAGTATGATTATTTTATTGCAGGAAGTGATCAAATATGGAATCCTTTATTTAATATTGATAGAAATAAGATGTTTTTAACTTTTGCAAGAAAAGAGCAGAAAATAGCTTATGCAACTAGTATAGGCATTAGTGAATTGCCAAAAGAATGGGAGGAATTTTATGCAAAAAACATTAAAGAATTTACCTCTATTTCTGTGAGAGAAGATGATGCTGCAAAAATAATAAAAAATTTAACTGGGCGTTCTGTAAAGGTGTTGATAGACCCTACAATGTTATTAACAAAAGAAAAGTGGGAAGAGGTAGCTAAAGATAGTAGAATAAATATTAACTATAAATATGTAGTTAAGTATTTCTTAGGACCAAGAAATGATAAATATGATGAATATATAGAAAATAGAGCAAAAGAAATAGGAGCTAAGGTGTTAGATGTAACAGAATATAATGAGGAAAATAATGATGTTATTGGACCGGCAGAATTTGTTTATCTTATTGCTAATAGTAATGGAGTTTTTACTAATTCTTTCCATGCAACTGTATTTTCTTTATTGTTTGAAAAGTCTTTTATTGTATTTGATAGAGCAGTTGAAAAGGAAACAGGTAATATGTCTTCTAGACTTGATACTTTTTTAAATAAGTTCAATATAAAAGGACAACGTATTGTAAATGTTTCTGAATTGGATAATATACATCCAGAGGTGGATTATAAAAAGATAGGTGAAATATTACAAAAAGAAAGAAAAATAGTTGAAGAGTATTTAGAGGAAACTCTTAATAAATAATTATAAGATTGTAAAATGAAGGAGGCGTTGGAAGAAAGTATCTTCCAATATATAAGTATATGAAAATTGATAGAACTAAAAATGCTACAAGAAATATTTTATTTGGTATTATTTTAAAGATATATCAAATTGCTATTCCATTTTTAATTAGAACTGCAATGATTTATTTTATGGGAATGCAGTATCTTGGATTAAATAGTTTATTTGTATCAATTCTTCAAGTTCTTAACTTAGCTGAACTTGGAGTAGGTAATGCAATGGTATTTAGTATGTACAAGCCAATTGTAGATGATGATAAAGTTACTATTTGTGCTTTAATGAAATTGTATAAGATATATTATCGTTTTATAGGGTTAGTAATAGCTGTTATAGGTTTAGTATTACTTCCATTTATACCCAAGTTAATTCATAGTGATTTGCCAAGTGGAATGAATATATATATTTTATATTTA
>JALFQD010000278.1 GCA_022785265.1 Clostridium sp.
CTTATATCTTCAATCCACTCTTCATTTCTCTTTTCATCAACACATTCAATCAATCTTTGTAATACAAGCTTTGCATCACCTACTAAAAATGCATCAACTTTAATATTTTTATTTATTTCAGCTGGGTCAACATCTATATGAATTACCTTTGCATTCTTTATATGAACTTTTTTTCATAAAACTCTATCTGAAAATCTTGCACCAATTGCAATAAATAAATCACACTTAGTTGCTGCAATATTTGAAGCCTTTGTTCCATGCATTCCAATCATTCCTGTATAAAGAGGATGATTGCTATCTATATTTCCTTTTCCCATAAGAGTATTAGAAACAGGAGCTCCTATTTTTTCTGCAAATTCTACTAATTCTTTAGAAGCATCTGCTGCTATTATTCCTCCACCAGCATATATAAATGGACGTTTAGAATTCTTTATTAAATCTAAAACTTTATTTAAAGCTTCATCTTTTATATATCTTATTTTCTTTTCAATTGGAATTGGGTCAAGCTTTTCATATTCTGCTTTATTTGCTGTTACATCCTTAGGAATATCAATTAAAACTGGACCTGGTCTTCCAGATTGTGCTATATGAAATGCTTCTCTAATAACTTGTTGAAGATTTTTAACATCTTTAACTATATAATTATGTTTTGTAATAGGCATAGTTATTCCTGCAATATCAACTTCTTGGAAACTATCTTTTCCTAACAAAGGAACAGCAACATTTCCTGTAATAGCCACCATAGGAATTGAATCCATATATGCTGTTGCAATTCCTGTTACTAAATTAGTTGCTCCTGGTCCTGATGTAGCTAAACACACTCCAACCTTTCCAGTAGCTCTTGCATATCCATCTGCTGCATGAGAAGCTCCTTGTTCATGACAAGTTAATACATGATGAATTTTATCTGAATATTTATATAGTTCATCATATATATTTAATACAGCCCCACCAGGATATCCAAATATTGTATCTACCCCTTCATCAAGTAGTGTCTTGATTAATATCTCTGCTCCTGTTAACAACATTTAATCATCTCCCTAAAAATATGTTCTTACCTTCTTTTCTATGTCTTTTAATAATTTATATTCTATTGAATCTACTAAAGCTATCCAACTTGCTTGAATAACGTCTCTAGATACTCCAACTGTACTCCAATTTTCAACCCCATCTGTAGATTCTATTAATACTCTAACCTTTGCTTTTGTAGCACTTTCAGAATCTAAAACTCTAACCTTATAATCAACTAGTCTTACATCCTTTAATTGAGGATAAAATACTTCTAAAGCCTTCCTTAAAGCTTTGTCTAAAGCATTTACAGGTCCATCCCCTTCTGCTGCTGTAATCTGTTCTTTTCCATCAACAGTTATATTTATCATGACTGATGATGTATGGTCCTTATCTTCAGAATACTGCTCTGCAAATATTTTGAAATGCTTTAAATGAAAGAATGGGCTATATTTACCTATAATTTTTCTTATTACAAGCTCTACAGTACCTTCTGCTCCTTCAAATTGATATCCTTCATATTCAAGTTCTTTTAATTTGTCAGTAATTTTTTGAATTTCCTCACTATCTTTTGATATGTTAGGGAATATTTTTTTTACTTCTGAATATATAGTGCTTTTTCCACTTACTTCTGATATTAAAAATCTTCTCTTATTTCCTACTTTTTCAGGAACTATATGCTCATAAGACTTTGGCTTTTTACAAACCGCATCTATATGCATACCACCTTTATGTGCAAAAGCAGCTCCTCCTACATAAGGAGTTTCATCTTTTAATACTATATTTGATATTTCTGCAATAAATCTAGCTACTGTAGTAAGTTTAGTAAGATTTTCTTCATCAATAACTTTATATCCACTCTTTAGCATTAAAGTTGGAATTATTGCACTTAAGTTTGCATTTCCACATCTTTCCCCAAGACCTATAAATGTACCTTGTACATGGCTTGCTCCTGCTTGAACTGCAACAACAGAATTTGCTACTGCCATTCCTATATCATCATGACAATGTATTCCTATATTACAATTTGTATTTTCACATACATCTTTTACAATGTCTCCAATTTCATTAGGAAGAGTTCCTCCATTTGTATCACATAAGACTATTGTAGAAGCACCTGCTTGTTCTGCAACTTTTATTGTTTCAAGAGCATAATCTCTATTTTCTTTATATCCATCAAAAAAATGTTCTGCATCAAATATTACTTCTTTTTCTTTGTCATGTAGATACTTTATTGTATCCTTAATCATATGTAAATTTTCTTCTAATGTTGTCTTTAATATGTCTGTTACCTGAAAATCCCATGACTTTCCAAATATCACAGTTACCTTTGTATCTGCTGATAATAAATTTATTAGGTTTTTATCTTCTTCTACTTTTATTCCTGGTCGCCTAGTAGAGCCAAAAGCTGCTATTTTAGAATTTTTTAATTCTATATTTTTTATTTGTTTAAAAAATTCCATATCTTTAGGATTAGAACCTGGATTACCAGCTTCAATATATGTTATACCCATATCATCTAATACTTTAACTATTTTTATCTTATCTTGTAAAGAAAATGATATTCCTTGCCCTTGAGCTCCATCTCTTAAAGTGGAATCAAAAATACTTACACTTCTTTGCTCCAACAAAAACACCTCCTAGCAAGTTTAGGTTTTAATTTAAGTCTTCAAAACACTTGTTATACTTGCTTATTATTTGATTTCCTCTTTGAAGTGCTGTTAGTCCAGTTCTTACTAATTCTTCAACACCATATTCATCTAAAAGATTTATTATTGCTGCAATTTTATTTTCATCACCTGTAACCTCAATTGTTAATGTATCTGAAGAAATATCTACTATTTTTCCTCTAAATACTTGAGCGATACCACTTATTGCTGCTCTCTTATCTTCTGGTGCCTTTACTTTTATAAGTACTAATTCTCTATAAACAGATTCACTTGGTTTAAGAACCATTACCTTTATAACATCTTCAAGTTTGTTAAGCTGTTTTTTTACTTGTTCTAGGTCATCATTGTCTCCAACTAAAGTGATAGTCATTCTTGATATTCCTTCAGTTTCAGTTCTTCCTGCTGTTAAACTATCAATATTAAAACCTCTTCTTGAAAACATCCCTGCAACTCTACTTAAAACTCCTGATGAATTTTTAGCTAAAACTGATAATACATATCTTTCTTTCATATAAATAGCCCCTCCCTTTGCATGAAATATATTACATATTTAAAGTATATAAAAAAATCCCACCCTTAAAGACATACATCACAAGAAGTGGGAAGCTACTCCGCTTTAATATAATATCACTAGGTTCTAAAAAACCTTGTATATTTATTTTTATACGTTTGTTAAGATTTTACTCTTAATAAATTTATTTGTCAATATTATTTAAATAATTTTGTAAAGTTGAAAAATTCATTAATTATAAATTTTATGATATAATAACTTTATTAGGAGGACAGGTTATGACCTATATTATTATATTTTATTTACTTATCATTAATATTATCGCATTTTCTTTAATGTACATAGACAAACAAAAAGCTAAAAAGAATAAATGGAGAATAAAAGAAGATACTCTCATGATTTCTGCTTTTTTAGGTGGTAGTATCGGTGCACTTATTGGCATGAATACTTTTAGACACAAAACTAAACATGCAAAGTTCAAATATGGAATTCCAGCTATATTAATTTTTCAAATAATTATTGGACTTGCTATCTATGCAAGTTTATAAACTTTTTCCTTATATCAAACTTTATTGTTATTTTAACAAATTGTACCGAACTCATATAATTTCATTATAATAAAAAATAAGCTATAGTATCATTATATTGTTATATAAAACCAACATTATAATAACACAATAGCTTATTTTTTTATATATCTAGATTTCCAGTAGGATTTGTTATCTTATTCAAACTATTTAACCTTTTCTAAAATCATATTTGCTAAATTATGTGCAAGCTTATCTATTTCTTCTTGATTTTCTCCTTCAAGCATAACTCTTACTAATGGTTCTGTTCCTGAAGGTCTTATAAGAACTCTTCCTCTTCCATCTAAAATACTTTCTATTCTTTGTATTTCATCAACTATTTCCTTATCTTCTAAATATATATTCTTCTTTTCATTTGGAACTACTGCATTAACTAAAGTTTGTGGTAATTGTTTCATTATTGAGCATAATTCACTTAATGGCTTTTTGTTTTTCTTTACAATTGATGCAATTTGTAAAGCAGTAACTAATCCATCTCCTGTTGAATTATATTTTGAGAATATAATATGTCCTGATTGTTCCCCACCAAGAACATAGTTTCCTTTTATCATTTCTTCAAGTACATATCTATCTCCAACTTTAGTTTTTAAACAATTTATTCCCATTTCCTTAAATGCTATATCAAGACCTAAATTACTCATTACTGTAACAACAACAGTATTATCTTTAAGTCTGTTAATTTCTTTTAAATGTTTTCCACAAAGAGCTAATATAAAATCTCCATTTACTAGGTTTCCTTTTTCATCTACTGCTAAACATCTATCTGCATCTCCATCAAAAGCAAAACCTACATCACAACCTTTTCTTACAACATAATCCATTAACTCTTCTGGATGTGTTGAACCACATTTTTCATTAATATTTGTTCCATCTGGGTTGTCATTTATTATATAAACTTCTGCTTCAAGCTCTCTAAATGCTCTTACAGCAGCTTTATATACTGCTCCATTTGCACAATCTAAAGCAACTTTTAATCCTCTTAAATTAACAGCAATAGTTTCCTTTGCAAAATCTATATAATCATCTAAAGCTCCAACTTCTACTTGAGCTTTTCCTATGTCTCCTCCTATTGGACTTGGAACTCCCTCAAATCCACTCTCTATTACTCTTTGAATTTCATCTTCTAATTCATCTGGAAGCTTATATCCATTGTTATCAAAAAATTTAATTCCATTATATTCTACTGGATTATGTGATGCTGAAATCATTACCCCTGCATCTGCTCCATATTTTCTTGTTAAATGTGCTACTGCTGGTGTTGGAATTACTCCTAAAGTAATTGCTTCTGCTCCAACTGATAATATTCCTGCCACTAATGCAGATTCAAGCATATCACCTGAAATTCTTGTATCTTTTCCTACTAATATCTTTGGTTTATGTGCTCCTTCTGTTAATACATATGCACCTGCTCTACCAAGGTTATATGCCATTTCTGAAGTTAAATCCTTATTTGCAATTCCTCTAACTCCATCAGTCCCAAACATTCTACCCATAATTTTCCTCTCTCCTAATTAAAATATACTTACAATATAAGTATAATCCTTACATTTATTCTTGACAACTATTTATCCTTTAACCTATTTAGTACAATATTATAACCATCACTTCCATAATTAAGACATCTATTTACTCTACTTATAGTAGCAGTACTAGCTCTTGTTATTTCAGAAATTTCTGCATAGGTTTTCTTTTCGCTTAGTAACTTTGCAACATGCATTCTTTGTGCTAATGCTTTAATTTCATTTATTGTTGCAATATCTTCAAAAAATTTATAACATTCTTCCACATTTTTTAATTGAAGAACTGCATTACAAAACAAATCCATATCTTTGCTTTGTATCTTTGAATCTATTTTCTCCATACCTTACACTCCTTAAACAAATATATCTTTATTATACATAAAACTTTAACAATGTACAACTTTAATAAGTTAAAGAGAAATAATGTTTTACAATATAAAAATTTAATATTACCTTAAGGCTAATTAAGCAAAAAAATAGACTGAAGTACCAAACAAGTGGTACAACAGCCATATAATATTAAAATTAATAAACTTTAGCTTCTTCTTCGCCATTAAGAACTCTTATAGCACCTTGTGCTAGAGCTAATAATTCATCTTCTCCTGGATATACAGTTACTGGTGCTATCCAATCAATTCTTGATTTTAAGTCTGGTACAAGTACTGGTGAATATGCAACTCCTCCAGTTAAGATTATTTGGTCAACCTTTCCTGATAATGCAGCTGACATTTCTCCTACAGCTTTTGCTATTTGGTAAACAAATGCATTGTAAACTTCAGTGCAAGCCTTGTCTCCTTCTTCCATTTTATCTATTGTTCCCTTAACATCATTAGTGTTTAGGTAAGCAACAAATCCACCTTTTCCAACTATCTTGCTATAAACTTCTGCTTCAGTATATTTTCCACTAAAGCATAACTTTATTAAATCACCAGCTGGTACTGAACCTGCTCTTTCTGGTGAAAATGGACCATCTCCATCTAAAGCGTTGTTTACATCTACAACTTTTCCATGATTGTGAGCTCCAACTGAAACTCCTCCACCCATGTGAACAACTACTAAGTTTAAGTTTTCATATCCTTTTCCAGATTCTTTTCCATATCTCTTAGCAACAGCTTTTTGATTTAAAGCATGGAACTTACTTACTCTTGGAATATCTGGTGTTCCTGACATTCTAGCTACATCTGCTAATTCATCAGTAACAACTGGGTCAACTATATATGAAGGAACTCCTACTTCATCTCCAATTGATTTTGCTAAGATTCCTCCTAAGTTTGATGCATGAGGACCTTGTACTCCTACCTTTAAGTCTTCTAACATAGCATCATTAACTGCATAAGTACCACCTTCGATTGGCTTAAGCATTCCGCCTCTTCCAACAACAGCACTTAAAGTCTTTATATCAAAATTCTTTTCTTTAAGAACATTTAATATTACATCTTTTCTAAATTGGAATTGATCAAATATTGTATCATATTGCTTTAATTCTTCATTTGTATGTCTTAAAGTTTCTTCAAATAATTCTTTTTCATCTTCAAATACACCAATTTTAGTTGATGTTGAACCTGGATTTATAATTAATAATTTATATGCCATTTAACTAAACCTCCAAAAATTTATTATTTACCAGCTTCTGCAACTACTGCTGCAAGAGCAATTGAATTTACCTTTGTTTCAAAGCTGTCTGCTCTTGAAGTTAAGATAACTGGAGCAGATGTTCCTACTAATAATCCACCATTTCTTGAATTTGATGCATAAGTTAAAGTCTTGTACATAACGTTTCCTGTTTCTATGTTTGGTAACATTATTATATCTGCCTTTCCTGCAACTTCTCCTTTAACTCCCTTATGATGAGCAGCTTCTTCTGACCAAGCATTATCTAATGCAAGAGGTCCATCTACTACACAACCTTTTATTTGTCCTCTATCACTCATCTTAGCTAATAATGCTGCATCTACTGTAGCTGGCATATCAGGATTTACAACTTCAACTGCTGCTACTGCTGCTACCTTTGGACAATCTAATCCACAAGCATGAGCTACATATACTGAGTTTTCTATAATTTGAACTTTAGCTTTTAAATCTGGATATGTATTGAAAGCTGCATCTGTTAAGAATATTAATCTATCAAATCCTTCTATTTCAAATACTGCTACATGAGACATAGTCTTTCCAGTTCTTAATCCAACTTCTTTGTTTAATACACTTCTTAAGAAAGTAGCTGTATCTACTAATCCCTTCATTACCATATCAGCTTTTCTATCATGTACTAATTGAACTGCTAATAATGCAGCTTTTTTTACATTTGGTTCATTAACTATTTCAAATTGTGATAAATCCATTCCTATCTTAGCTGCTATTTCTTTTATCTTTTCTTCGTCTCCAACTAATATAGCATCTGCTATTTTTCTTTCTTTAGCTTCTAAAATTGCTTCTAATACTGGTTCGTCTTGAGCTACTGCTACTGCTACCTTTTTTCTTCTACAATCTTTAACCTTTGATAATAATTCATCAAAATTTTTACTCATTTTATGCACCTCTTAAAATTATTTTAATATGCTTTAACTTAAAGTTACTATGTTAAATTTGTGACAATCTTAAATATAACTATAATACCTAATGCTTATATTGTAACAAAAAATTTTCTGAAAACATAAGTTTTCAGAAAATTCCTATGAAATTTATTTGAATTCTTTCATAATTTTCTCTGCAACCTTTATTCCATCTACTGCTGCTGATATTATTCCTCCTGCAAATCCTGCTCCTTCACCTGTAGGATATAGTCCTTTTACATTTATACTTTCTAAGTTTTCATTTCTATCCATTCTTACTGGTGCTGAGGTTCTTGTTTCTATTCCTGTTAAAACAGCATCATCCATAGCATATCCTTTTATTTTTTTATCAAAATATACTATTCCTTCTCTTAAAGCTTCCACAACATAATCAGGAAGGCAATTTTTTAATTCTTTAAATTCAAATCCTGGCTTATAAGTAGGAGTAACACTTCCTAATTTTTCACTTGGTCTATCCTTTAAAAAGTCTCCAACCAGTTGAATTGGTGCATTATAATTTGACCCTCCCAATTTATATGCCAGTTCTTCATATTTTCTTTGAAATTCCATTCCCTTTAATGGTGAATCCCCTTCAAAGTCATCTGGTCCTACAGTTACAACTAAAGCAGAATTAGCATTTTCTAAATCTCTTGCATGATAACTCATTCCATTAGAAACTAATCTTCCCTTTTCTGAAGCTGCTGCAACAACTACACCTCCAGGACACATACAAAAAGAATATACTCCTCTATTTAATTTTTCACTTTGATAGGTTAATCTGTAATCTGCAGCTTTTAGTCTTGGATGATTTGCATATTCTCCATACTGACTTTCATTTATCATCTTTTGAGGATGTTCTATTCTTACACCTATGGCAAATGCCTTTGGTTCCATATAAACTCCTTCTTTATAAAGCATTTCATATGTATCCCTAGAACTATGTCCTATAGCCAATATTAGTGTTTCACAATTAACTTCCTTTCCATTAACTATTATGGATTGAAGCTTTCCATCTTTAATATTTATTTTTTCTAATTTTGAATTAAAATTAACCTCTCCACCAAGCTTTTTTATTTCTTCTCTTATATTTTTAACAACAGTTTTTAAAATATCTGTTCCAACATGAGGCTTTCCTGAATACATTATTTCCTTTGGTGCCCCTGCCTTAACTAACTCCTCTAAAACATAAGTACATTTTTTATCTTTAATTCTTGTAGTAAGCTTTCCATCAGAAAAAGCTCCTGCACCACCTTCACCAAACTGTACATTTGATTCTAAATTTAATGGGGTTTCTCCACTCCAAAACTTTTCCACAGTTCTTGTTCTATTATCCACATCTTCTCCACGTTCATACACAACTGGTTTATACCCATGTTTAGCCAAAGTTAAAGCTGCAAACAATCCTGCTGGTCCAAGACCTATAACTACAGGTCTTGATTTCATTTCTTTTGTACCATAAACAAACTCTTCTTTAACTTCTTCCTCTAATTTTATATCCTTATCTTTAAGTCTTTGAACAAGATTTTTTTCATTTTTACATTTCACTTCTATTATGTAATTAAATTTAATATCATGCTTTTTTCTTGCATCAATACTTTCTTTTAATATTTTGAATTCTTTTATTTCCCCTTTATCTATCTTTAATTTTTTACTAACCTTTTTCTTAAGTAATTCCATAGGTTCATCAAGCTTTAATGTTATATTGTTTATTCTTATACTCATATTTGCTATCACTCTCTTTATATTTTAAGTAATATTATTTTAGCATATAACTAAAAAAAGTGTTAATTATTAAACTTAACAAGTATAATAAAAAAGTTTTAATTATTATTTTGCTTTTTCCACCCTGTTAGCTCCAAGTCAACGCAAAAGAATAAAAAAAGTGCATGTACTATTTTTATAAGCACTGCACTTTTTATTGTATTAAATTTTATTCTTTTAAACTTATTTTTACAACTGCTGACCCTGTACTATTTACAATACTTACATTATTTACAGGATTTATTAAACTTGCATTCCAATTAACAGAATTTTCACCTTCTGTAGTTAATTCTTTAACTGAAGCTTCTACTTTTATCTGGTCTTTTGTAATATTATCTAACTCAGCTTTTGTTCCTTTTATATCAATATTTACCGTCTTTGTTACATACTCATAGTTATATTTTGCTGTATCTTCATCTATATAACTTATTTCGACTCCTTCTATAGTTTTAGTTATCTGCTTCTCATCATCTGTAACTTCTGGTACTGTATTATTATTTTTTACATTATAGGTTAAAATAACAGATGTATCATTGCCAACAACATTAATTCCTTCTGGAATAACTAAATCTAATGTTATTTTCTTATTTTCTGTTATGTTTGATAAGTATATTGGCTCTGTTTTTATACTTTCTATTTTATCAACATCATCAACTTCACCAGATATAATTATGTTATTTATAGATAATTCCT
>JALFQD010000280.1 GCA_022785265.1 Clostridium sp.
ATCTCCTGCATCAATTTCAACTAAATCATGGATTATAACCATATTTATAACCCTTTCTATATTAACATCTTCTTTTATATATTCTTTTAACAAAGGAGCCATTAATGCTAAATGCCAAGAATGCTCTGCATCATTTTCAAAGCGTTCTGAATTTGTAACATAAGTTCTTCTCATAATTTCCTTAGCCTTGTCAACTTCTACTATAAATTTAATTTGGTCAATCAATCTTTTCTCCATTTTAATATCACCTCAATTATTATTATATCTTAATAATATTATTTTAAAATATATTTTATATTATCAGGAAATTATATCATTTAATAATTTATGAAGAACTTGTTAAGAAAAATAATATATTCATGTTGCATTTTTATGAATTATAATATAAAAGAACACTAGTTTTAGAGAACGTAAGTTTGATTACTTAATGAAAATATGGTATATTATTATTATTAATATAGTGAGGTGGTTTCATGATAGATATAAAAGATAAACAACTTGAAATATACAATTTTTTAAAAACATATACAGAAAATAAAGGTTACCCCCCTTCTGTAAGAGAAATATGTGAAGCAGTAGGATTAAGCTCAACTTCAACAGTTCATGGACATTTAAAAAGATTAGAAAAAAAAGGACTTATAAAAAGAGACCCTGCAAAGCCAAGAGCTTTAGAAATTGCAGAACTTAATCAAAGCAAAAAAGAAATGATAAACATTCCAATAATAGGAAAAGTAACAGCAGGTCTTCCTATTCTAGCCACAGAAAACATTGAAGATACATTTCCAGTTCCACTTGAATATGTAAAACATGATAGAGAACTTTTTATGCTAAGAGTAACTGGTGAAAGTATGATAAATGTTGGTATTAATAACAACGATTTAGCCATTATAGAAAAAAAAGAATCAGCAGAAAATGGAGATATAGTAGTTGCATTAATTGATAATGAAGCTACTATAAAAAGATTCTTTAAAGAAAATGACCATTTTAGATTACAACCAGAAAATGATACAATGGACCCTATAATAGTAGAAAACTGTAGCATCTTAGGAAAGCTTGTAGGTATATACAGACAATATTAATTAATAATGCCACCCATTTTGTAGGTGGCATTATTAATATAATTTTTCAAATAATATTTTCATTTGTTACCAATCTGGTTCTTCAACTAAATTTATATTTGATAAGTTTATCTTTAATTCGCTATATATACTTGATACTGATATATTGGTAAAGTCCTTTTCTGAAAATAATTTATATTCATTATTTTTATCTAGTCTATATATCTTAACTTTCTTACTAATTGGAGAAACAATCCAATATTCTAATACTCCATATTCTGCATATAATAAAAATTTTTCTACTGTATCATCATCAGAATTACTAGGTGATAATACCTCTACTATTATCTGTGGTATTCCTATAATTCCTCTATAAAATTCTTGCTTTTCATCACAATACACCATTAAATCTGGAACTACTTCAGCTTTCTTAGAAGTTAAGATTTTTCTTAATTTAGTTTTGTTAGTTAGTATTTCCTCTATATTGTCTTTAGTTAAGAATAAAGCATATTCTTGCCTAGCTTTGCATTTGCTATTTCTAAAATAATTCTTAAATTGTGAAGTTAATTCATCTAATGTATTCATATGATTTAGTCTTGGTCTAGGTGACATTAATCTTCTTCCGTTTATCCACTCTTCTGTATTATAATCACTCATAAATTCCATACTAAAACCTCCAAAATTATTAGTGAAATTTTTCCTTATTTTAATATATTATTAAGTGCTATAAGAATTCCTATTTTAGCATGGTCAAAGGTTAGTCCACCTTGAAGATATGCTATATATGGTTCTCTTATTGGCGCATCTGCTGATAGTTCTATTGATGAACCTTGTACAAATGCTCCTGCAGCCATTATAACTTGGTCTTGATATCCTGGCATGTCCCATGGTTCACATTCTACATAAGAATCTATTGGTGAACCATATTGTATTCCCTTACAGAATTTAATAAGTTTTTCTGGTTCTCCAAATTTAATTGCTTGAATTATATCACTTCTTTTATCTGTATATTTAGGAAGTACTTCAAAACCTGCAATTTCCATTATTCTTGCACAGAAAATTGCACCTTTAACAGCTTCCATAGCAACATGAGGTGCTAAGAATAATCCTTGGAAGAGGCTTCTCATAAGACCAAATGTAGCTCCACACTCTCCTCCTATTCCAGGAACAGTTAATCTAAATGCAGCTTGCTCTACTAAATCCTTTTTACCAACTATATATCCACCAGAAGGAGCTATTCCTCCACCTATGTTTTTAATTAAAGAACCTGCAATTAAATCTGCTCCAACATCTGTTGGTTCTATTGTATCTATAAATTCACCATAACAATTATCTACAAAAACAAATACATCTTTTCTTAAATTTTTAACAAAGCTTATGGCCTCTCCTATTTCTGAAACAAGGAAAGCATTTCTCCAACCATATCCTGTGCTTCTTTGAATATGTACAATTTTTATGCTTTCATCTTTTAGAGCTTCTTCTATTTTTTCAAAATCAAACTTTCCATTTTCTTTTAAATCTACTTGTTTATATTTTACTCCATATTCTTTTAAAGAACCTATATTTTCATCTCCTGTAATTCCAATTATATTATGTAGGGTATCATATGGTTTTCCTGCAATACATAAAAGGGTATCATTAGGTCTTAAGTTTCCAAATAAAGCAGCACCTATAGCATGAGTACCATTAACAAAATGAGGTCTAACTAAGGCAGCTTCAGCATTAAATACTCTTGCATAAACCTTGTCTAAAGAATCTCTTCCTATATCATCATATCCGTATCCTGAAGAATTAGTAAAATGAGAATCGCTTATTCTTTCTTCTTGGAAGGCTTTTAAAACCTTCATTTGATTAAATTCTCTTATTTCATCATACTTTTTAAATTCCTCTTCAACATCTTTTAATGCTCTTTCATATAAATCAAAGGTTTCCTCCTTAAATCCATATTGGCTTTTTAATAATTCTTTTGTTACTTGTAACATATATTCCTCCAAAATTTATACTATTTTTTATTTATTTTATAATCATTTATAAAATAAGCTATTGTTAATAAAACTGATAGATATATATTTATTCCAAATACAAATCCAAATGAACCATATAGATATAATTTATTAAAGAATTCACCTGCAAATGATTTAAATAATTCATGAATCTCTCTAGGGTCCATTTTATCAATTTGTGTTTTTGTAATTTCTTTTAAATGAACACTATAAATTAAATTTTGCATATTATTTATTACAGAACTTAAAAGTCCATCACAAACGATAAATGTTAAATAATCTTTAGTTTTATCATTAACAATTTCATTTATATTATTTGAAATATCTTTTATATTTTTATCTAATATTTCAATGTTTATTAAATTAAATTGTTTATTTTCAAATATAAAATCTATCATATTTTTTATTGATTCATTGCTTATAAAGTATGAAATTTTATGACTTTCTATATTATAATACAACTTATTTGAAATGTTTTCTACATGAATATTAAAACTATTACTGTTTAAAACTTTATTTAATATAAAATCTGTAGAATATTTAATATCCTCATATTTTATATTATCTAGGTTAAGATTTTTTATAGGAATAATATAATATTCTTTAGCTATACTATTTAAATATAATGAAACTTCATTTATATTTTTATTAAAGTTTTTGCTTAATTCATTTAATACAATAATTATATCTTTATTAAATTTATTATAAACCTTATATAAGCTATCTAAATTAACATTATATAAGACAGTTTTAAATTTTACATTTGTTATTTTATTTAGAGATACATTTATAATATTATCTATATCTTCTTTTAAGCTATCTGTACTATATAGCATATCAAAAATATTATCTATTACTTTATCTGTATTTATTTCACTTGCCTTTAATTGAAGAGTTCTTATTTCTTTTGGATATATAACATTGTTTAATCCAGCATTTAATACCCCTGCTATTTCAAATACTCTATCATTTATAAAGCCGTCTATTTTTTTATCTATAAGAACATCTACACAATTGCTTAAAATTTCATCTCCACCCATAAAATTATAAGCCATCTTTTCAAGGAAATTAAGATTTTCTGAAACTTTATTTTCAACAAGAGTTTTTATATCTTCTTTTTTATTCTTTACAAGTTTTATTAATTGAAGAGCTACAAAATCACCTAATTTATATAGATTTTTATCTAAAGTTATTTTTATTGCTCCATTAAAAGCAGTTCCTATTGTTTTATCTTCATCTATTTCTCTTGAAAGGAAATTTGTCACCTTATTTTTTGCATATACTCTTAAATCTGAATAAATAAAGTTTTTAGTATATTCTTCAGCTTTATTTTTTACAATTTCAATAGTAGTTTCATTTAAAATACTACTTAAAGATTTATCTATTGCCTTTTCATATAATGCTTCATTTTTAAATATTATACTTTTTATAAATTCCTCTTTGAAAAATTTTGAATAATTTTCATTTAAAATAGAAAATATTTTTTCATCAATTTTATTTTCAAGTACTTCTAACTTTTCTTTTGAGACTAAGTTATTTATATTCTTTTTATCATTTTTAACTTCTTCTATTTTTTTACTTAATAAATTACTATAATCAATTTCTTTCACTTTTTCTATAGCTTTATTAAAATAAGATTTCTTTAAATATTTTCCTACTTTAGTATTAGATAAATATTTAAATACACGTTTTCTTTTAGTTAATATGTTTCTAACAAAGTTATATAAAGAATTTGCTATACTATAACTCTTTTTAGTTATAAAGTCTAAAATTAATTTATAGTTATCAGCTTTTATATAAGATGAAAGTGCATTTACTCCTATATCGTGTTTAGCTTTAAAGAATTCTTTTAATTTTCCTCCATTTAAAAGCTCTTTATCTATAACATTACCTATTCCTTCTGATAAATTATCTTTATGAGCAGGAATATATCCTAATGAAAAATGCTTAAGTAAAGGAATTTTAGCTAAAAGTTTATTCCTAGTATAAGGCTTAAATAACATTGCTATAGCTATGACATTAGTTAAAACACCTATAGAAGCCATAATTATACAAGAAGATATAGTTTTTATAGGTAAGCTTAAGGAAGCATTTGCTGTAAAAAATCCAAAGATAATTCCAACTAAAAGACCTAATGCTCCTCCAAATATAGATATAGGCTTAAGCTGATTTCCCATAAATCTTTGAGCTATATTACATATTTCATCTTCATCTTGAATTATAAGATTATCATAAATTACTTTTTTAATTTTTCCCTTTAATAAGTTTTCTGCATTTTCACTTAAATATTTATGTCCTTTTTCACATATAAAATCTGAAGTTTCTTTTTTTGAAATTTTTAAAACAAGGTCATTTATTTCATTATTTTCATACTTATTTAATTTGACTTTAACTTCTTTTGTTAAAACCTTTGTTAAAAAGTTGTTTAAAGTTTCTTTATTATTTTCATAAGTTTCCTTTAAATTTAAAGAATAAAGTTTTTCTTGAATTTTTTCATTTAATAATTTAGGAATAGATTTATTTTTCTTTAAATACCTTCTGCCTAAGACTTTAGCAGCTTTTGAAAGCTTTTTTGCCTTTTCACTTTTTATAATTTCTTTAAGCTTTAAATTTAAAATTTCATTATATTTATTATTTATAAATTCTAGAGAAATTTTCTCAGCTTTTTCATTTAAAGAATTTTTATTTTGAAGGATATACTCATAGATTTTATTTTTACCCTTTTTCTCAAAAAGTTCTTTTAAATCAATTCTTAAAAATAATCCTATCTTTTTTGAAGAAAGCTTTAATAGTATTTTATTTATTAAGCTTTCTCCATTTTTTGAAAATGAGTTTCTTAAACTATTAGTTATTTTTGTAATTGTATTATCATTTAGTATATTTAAACTTTCAATTTTATTTATTAAGTCTTTTATTTTGGTCTCTTTAAGAAAAGCTATAATCTTTTCTGTAAGTTCTTTAGAAACCTCTTCTTTTGTTTCATCATCATCTATGTAATTTAACATTTTACCAATTATATCAGAAGAGGACGCTACATCACTTAATAAATTTTTTCTTACTAATTCTATTATTTTCTTTCTTAAACCTTCATCAAGGTCACCAATACCTTCATCTATGGATTCTTCTATTAAATCATTAAAATTTTCTTCATTTACTTTAACCCATTCTGCTACATAAGGCAGAAATTCATTTAAGCTTTTATTTATAAAATCAAAAAGACTGTCTTCAAAGCTTTCAGGAATGATATCATATAATGTAAAAGCTGTTTCATCTAGCATCTCTATATCTTCATCATTTAAAGCTGTTTCTTTTTTAGATTTTGATGGCAAAATATTATATAATGTAGAATCTATATTTCTTAAAATATCTAATACCTTATTTAATATATTTGAAATTAATTCAAAGCCATTATTACTATTTAAGTATTTACTAATATAATCATACAAATTATGACTTAAAAATTTTATATCCTCTTCAGTAAATATTTCTGAAAAGCTCTTATCTTTTAAGCTTATTTGAAGTTTATCTATAGCTTCATCAATATTAAGACAAGTATAAATTTTTTCTAGAAGATTTTTAAGCTTTTCAGGATTGTTTATTATTGAGGATATACAATTTCTTGTCATATCTTCTAAACTATCTTTTATTAAACTTTTAGAATTATCACTTAAAACATCATTTAAGCATAATGATGTATTTTCATTATAGATATCATATATAATATCTTGAAGTTCTTTATTATTTTCAGTTTCTTTTAAAATGATATTATATAAGTTTTGACTTAATTCATTTATATATTCTTTTTTTAAAACATCCTCTAAAGTAAAGTTATCTAAAGCATTATTACATAAATCTGAAAAAATATTTTTAAAATTAGAATTTATATAATTTTCTATATGAGTTCTTGTTTCATAATACCCTGGAATTTCTTTTATTTTTTTATTATTAATTTTTTCAGGAAGACATTCATTAAAAAAATTATTACTTACTTTTAAAATAGCTTCTTTAAACTCTTCAGATTCAATTTTATCTTTTAATGTATTTCCATTTATTATATCATCTTCTACTAAAGAGCTTATTTCATCTACAAACTTCTCTTTATTTTTTTTGACTACTCCTCCTAATTTTAAAGGAGTATATTCTTTAAAAAGCATATTAACAGCATAGGTATTTGTAATATATCCAGCAAAAGCTCCTAAAATACCTTGTATAATAATAAAGCCTATATTTCCCATTATTTTATCACCCCACAATGTTAACAATTAATTATTAAAATCTTTAATTATATAATCAAGTATTTCATCATAGCTAAGAGAATCTTTATCTAAAAACTTAACTCTAGGGTCTCTTCTAAACCAAGTAAGCTGACGTTTTGCATAATTTCTAGAGCCTTGTTTTATCATATCTACAGCTTCTTCTAATGAGATTTTTCCTTCTAAGTAATATAAAATTTCTTTGTAGCCTATTCCTTGCATAGACTGCATTAAAGAATTATACCCCATTTCTTTAAGTTTTATACATTCGTTTAAAAGTCCTTTTTCCATCATAATATCTACTCTTAAATTTATTCTCTCATAAAGCTTATCTCTATCCATATTAAGAACAAAATAATGTATATCATAAGGACTTTTATAAAAATTTTCTCCTGCATTATATTCACTAAAAGGCTTACCTGTTGTTTTATAAACCTCAAGGGCACGAATAACCCTTTTTCTATTATTAGGATGAATTTCTCTATAGCTTACAGGGTCAATACTTTTTAGCATTTCATGAACATATTCATTTCCCTTTTCATAAGTTAAATCCATTAAATACTTTCTATACTCTTCATCCTTTTTAGATTCAGTAAAATTCATATTACAAGTTAAAGCATTTATATAAAGCCCAGTTCCCCCTGCAATTATAGGAGTTTTTCCTCTAGATATTATATCCTCTAATGCTTTCATTCCTAATTCTTTAAAATCAGCTACAGAAAACTCCTTATCGGGGTCAACAATATCTATCATATGATGAAAAATACCCTTCATCTCCTCCTTAGAAACCTTAGCAGAGCCAATATCCATATACCTATAAATCTGCATAGAATCAGCAGAAATAATCTCTCCATTAACCCTTTTAGCTAAATCCACAGAAAGCTCAGTCTTCCCAACAGCCGTAGGTCCACCAAGCACTATCACCTTATCCTTCAATCTCAAAATTCACCTTCTTTTTTTATTTTTTTAATTTACTATCTTCTATATCAATCAAATTTTAATTTTTAAGATTTGCTCATAAATTTATTGAGTAATTTCTATTTAAATTTTAGTCAACTTATGTGCTTAAAATCCCGACTTTGCCTAATTACACAATAATACGCCTAAATTTTTTTCAAGAGCATAATTAAGTAAATTTTATTAATGCTGATTTTTGTTATTCATAAGTGGCTTTCATATTTTGCGAAGCAGCGACTTGGAGCTTGTCGATAAGTGAGAATCAAAATTTTACATTTTGTTATTCGAACTTACCCAGCGAGTAGAACGAGTCGGGCTTCCATTATCAGAACAAAGATATGAAAGCCACTTATGTGCCTAAAAACTCGCTTTTGCCCAATTACACAATACGCCTAAATTTCTTCTCCAAATCATAATTAGTAAATTTTATTATAGTTGGCCTTCCATGAGGGCAATGAAATGGATCATCTATGTATCTTAAGTCTTCTACAAGTTTTATCATTTCTTTTTCAGATAAAACATCATGCCCTTTAACTGCTGCCTTACATGCCATAGTGGCTATTTTATTATATTTGACCTCAGTTGTTTTTCCACTTCCAAGTTCTTTTATATTATCTAAAATGCTTAAAAATAATCCTTTTGCTTCAAGCTTTCCTAAAAAATAAGGCACTTCTTTTAAAGCTAATGAATTTCCTCCAAACTCTTCTAAGGAAAACCCTGCATTTTTAAATATTTCTTTGTTTTCTTCATAATAAGAAAGGTCTTCTAAGGTTAAATCTATAACAGAAGGCACTAAAAGAGGCTGAACCACTATACTTCCTTCTTCTATGCTCTTAAAATACTTTTCAAAAAGAATCTTTTCATGAGCTGCATGTTGGTCTATCATATATAAAACTTCATCATATTCTCCTAATATATAGGTTCTATTAAACTGTCCTATTATTCTTAAAGGAGGAAACTTAGGAACTCTTTTTTCAAGCTTTGTATTAGATAAATTTTCACTGGGAATTTTTTTATTAGTTTCTAAGCTTTTATTTAATGAATTTTCATTTTCTAAAATTTCTGTTTCATTTAATTTGATACTTTCTAAATTTTTTTCTATTTCATTTAAATTGTCTATTTCTTTAGAAGATTCTCCATATAAGTTACTTGAATTTATAGATGGCACTACATAACTAGGCTCTTTATAGCTTTCTGTTTCATTGATTTTTTCATTGTTATAAGAAATCTTTTCATAATTTAAATCTACTGGAAGCTCAACTTCTGTTATTTCTTTACTTTCAAATGATTGAAAGTTTACTTTTTCCTCTTTATTAGGTTTTATGTCAAAGGCTATCTCATTAAATTCATCTTTTTTAAATGTGTCATCTTTAGGTGTTTTCATTTCAAATTCTTTAAATACTTCATTTCTTAAAGCCTCATGAACAGTATCAAAAACCTTTTTAAATATTAATCTATCATCTTTAAATTTAATCTCTGCTTTGCTAGGGTGAATATTAACATCCACCTCTTCAGGGTACACCTCTATAAATAGTATAAAAAAAGGAAATTTATTAACTGTACTAAATGATTTAAAAGCATTTTCTATTGCAACAGTTAAGGTTTTATGCTTAATATATCTTCCATTTACAAAAATACTTTGATTATTTCTTGACCCTCTTGCAATAGATTCTTTTCCTATGTAGCCATATATGGTTAAAGTGTCTTCTGAATGTTCAAAGTAAATAATATTTTCTCCAATAGTTTTTCCATAAACAGTTCTTATAACATCTAAGAGATTGCTATTTCCATAGGTATTTAAAATCTTCTTTCCATTATTAAAAAGCTTAAAGCTTATATTAGGGTTTGATAAAGCAATTCTACTTACAATATCAGATATTAATGAAGCTTCTCTTGAACTGGTTTTTAAAAACTTCTTTCTTGCTGGGACATTAAAAAATAAATCTCTTACTTCTATTGTAGTTCCTTTATTTATTCCACATTCATTAAAAGATATAATTTC
The DNA here is from genome assembly GCA_022785265.1 of Clostridium sp. Lineage (GTDB taxonomy): Bacteria > Bacillota > Clostridia > Clostridiales > Clostridiaceae > Clostridium. The sequence goes on from JALFQD010000280.1 coordinate 10,274, forward strand.
TCCACCTTCTATTGTTATTTCACGCCCAAAAGTTTCTTCTTGGATTTTAGATTTTAAGTTTACTTTAGAAACAGAGGCAACTGATGGAAGAGCTTCTCCTCTAAAGCCTAATGTATTTATTGAAAATATATCAGAAGAATTCTTTATTTTACTTGTAGCATGAGGAAGAAATGCCTTTTTTATATCATCTGGATGAATTCCATCTCCATCATCTACTATTTTTATTAAAGAAGAGCCTCCTTCTTGTATTTCTATTGTTATATTTTTAGCATTTGCATCAATGCTATTTTCTATAAGTTCTTTAACAACAGAAGAGGGTCTTTCAACCACTTCTCCTGCTGCAATTTTATTAGATGTATTTTCATCTAACAGGTTAATTCTTTTCAAAATCTAACCCTCCTGTTCTATTCTTTTAGCTTCCTTAACTAAACTATATAATGTGTTCATTGCATCTAAAGGAGTCATATTTAAAATATCACAATCTGCAAGCTTTTTAAGAAGACCTTCTTTTTCCATATAATTAAAGTCAAGCTGCATTACAGGCATTTTTTTCATCTTTTTTGGTGATACAATTTTCTCCTCTACCATTAAATCTTTCTCAGTTTCTTTTATTGCAGAGCTTTCTTCTTTTTTAACTTCATAAGATTTTGAAATTTCTTCTGCTGCTAATTTATTAGAATCATTTTCAGAAGAATTATATTTAAATTCTTTTGATGATGAATTTTCTTCAAGACCTTCTAAAATTTCTTTAGCCCTTTCAATTACATCTTGTGGAAGTCCTGCAAGCTTTGCAACCTCTATACCATAAGATTGGTCTGCTCCTCCTTCAACTATTTTTCTTAAAAAGATTATATTATCTTCATATTCTTTAACAGCTACAGAATAATTTTTAACTCCCCTTATGTTTCCTTCAAGCTTTGTTAATTCATGATAGTGAGTTGCAAATAGGGTTTTACATTTTAAATTTTCATTTTTTGAAATATGCTCAATTACTGACCAAGCTATGCTTAATCCATCATAAGTAGAAGTTCCTCGTCCTACCTCATCTAAAAGCACAAGACTTTTTGAAGTAGCATTTTTTAATATATTAGAAACTTCCCACATCTCAACCATAAAGGTAGATTTTCCTCCAGCTAAGTCATCAGAAGCTCCTATTCTTGTAAATATTTTATCACACACAGAAATATTTGCATAACTTGCAGGTACAAAAGACCCCATTTGTGCCATTAAAGTGATTAAAGCTACCTGCCTCATATATGTAGATTTACCTGCCATATTAGGTCCTGTAATTAAAAGAAGTTGATTATCTTCTTTATTAAGTAGGGTATCATTAGATACAAATTCCCCTTTTGGAATAACTCTTTCTACAACAGGGTGTCTTCCTTCTTTTATATCTATAATTCCTTCTTCATTTATAATAGGTTTAATATAGTTATTTTCAAGTGCAACTATTGCTAAGGTAGATAGTGCATCAAGATTTCCAAGAACTCTTGCACTTTTCTTTAACCTTGAAATTTCTCCTTCAACTTTTTTTCTTATTTCAACAAAAAGACTATATTCAAGAGACATAAGCTTTTCTTCTGCACCTAGAATTTTATCTTCCATCTCTTTAAGGTCACTTGTTATGTATCTTTCAGCATTTGATAGGGTTTGTTTTCTTATATATCTTCCTTCTGGAATTAAAGAATAATTTGCCTTTGATATTTCTATGTAATAACCAAATACTTTATTAAATCCAACCTTTAAGGATTTTATTCCTGTAGCCTCTCTTTCAGAGTTTTCTAAAGAAGCTATCCATTCCTTTCCATGAAGCTTTGCTCCTCTTAAGCTATCAACCTCTTCATTATAGCCTTCCTTTATTATATTTCCTTCTTTTATTGAAAGAGAAGGGTCATCCATAATACTTTTTTGAAGAAGCTCTTTTATATCTAAAAGCTCATCTAAATCTTTATAATACTCTTTTAATATCTCTGAAGAGGCTCCTTTTAACATTTCTTTTATTGATGGTATCTTTTCTAAAGAAGTCCTTAAAGAAACCATATCCTTTCCATTAACATTTCCACTAGATACCTTTCCTACAATTCTTTCTATATCGTAAATATTTTTTAAAGCTTCTCTTATATCATCATTTAAAGATAAATTTGAAAATAATTCTTCTACTCCATCTAATCTTTTTTCAATTTCATTTTTTATTATTAAAGGCTCATCAATCCATCTTCTTAAAGCTCTTGCCCCCATAGATGTTGATGTTTTATCAATAACCCATAAAAGAGAACCTTTTTTGCTCTTTTCTCTTATGCTTTCTGTTAATTCTAAGTTTCTTCTTGAATTGCCATCTATTGTCATGAAATTAACTATATCATAAGTCTCAAGAAAATTTATATTTGTAAGACTCATCTTTTGAGTTTCTAATATATATCTTAATAAGACCTTACTACTATTTTTAGAAGCTTCATCAAGCCCTGAAATCTCTGCTTCTGAGAATTGATTTATAAGATTTTTATCATCTACTCTAAATTCTTGAAGATTTTTTTTAGTTATAAGAGCATTTGTTACTTCATAAATATCTTTAACTAAATCCTCATTCATATTAATATCAACAATAACTTCCTTAGGAGAAATTTTTGAAAGTTCATCTAAAAGAGTTGTTTTTAAATTCATAAAAGAAGTAACTTTAAATTCTCCAGTACCTATATCAGTTATTGCTATGCTTACTTTGTTTCCTTCTTCCCATACAGTAGCTAAGTAAGTATTTAATTCTTCTGTACTATTTAAATCTATATAAGTACCAGGAGTTATAACCTTTATAACTTCTCTTCTTACTAATCCTTTAGCTAAGCTAGGGTCTTCAACTTGTTCTGCAATTGCTACTTTATACCCTTGAGATATCAATCTTGAAATATATGTTGAAGCTGCATGATATGGGACACCACACATAGGTGCTCTTTCTTCTAACCCACAGTCTTTTCCTGTTAAAACTAATTCTAATGCTCTTGAAGCTGTTTTACCATCTTCAAAAAACATTTCATAAAAGTCTCCTACTCTAAAAAATAATATACAATCAGGATACTTTTCTTTAATCTCTAAATATTGCTTCATCATTGGGGTCAAGCTCATTTTTTTAATTCCTCCGCATCTTTTTTAAATTCATAAAACTATTTTAACACAATAATAGTTATAAAAAAACAAAGTATATTTATTATCTACTAAATAAAAACATTATATCATCTTCTGTTAAAGAATTAAGCCCCTCTCCTAAAACAATATTTTCTCCCATTATGCTATCTATAAGTTTTCTCTTTTCTTCTTGAAGGTTTACTATTTTTTCTTCTATTGAATCTTCAGAAATCATTTTTATAACCTCTACAACATTTTTTTGACCTATTCTGTGAGCTCTATCACTTGCTTGGTCCTCTACAGCTGGATTCCACCAAGGGTCAAAATGTATTACTATATCTGCACTTGTTAAGTTAAGACCTGTTCCTCCTGCTTTTAAGGATATTAAAAAAACAGAAGTATCATTTTTATTAAAATCTTCTACTAATTTTCCTCTTTCCTTTGAAGGAGTTGACCCATCTAAATAGCTAAAGCTTATGTCATTTATTTTAAAAAGCTTTGAAATATTTTTTAATGCTGAAGTAAATTGAGAAAAAACAAGTATTTTATGTCCTTCATCTATGCTATTTTTAACAAGTTCTAAAATAGCTTCCATTTTTCCACTTTTCCTTAAATATTTATCCATTACTAAGGAAGGGTCTATGGATATCTGTCTTAGCTTTGTAATATATGATAGTATTTCTATTTTACTATTTTTAAATTCATCATCAATAACTTTCTTTTCTATTAAAGCTTTAACATATTCTGAGTAAGCTATATATACCTTTTTTTGTTCTTCTTCCATTGGAATGATTAACTTTTTTTCTATCTTATTTGGTAATTCTTTTATGACATCTTTTTTATATCTTCTTAGAATAAATGGATTTACAAGCTTTTTAAGTTCTTCAATTATTATAGGGTCCTCTTCAAGCCTTCTATGATATCTTGTTATAAACTTATTTTCATCATAAAGATAATTAGGCATTATAAAATCAAATATGCTCCAAAGCTCCATAAGAGAATTTTCTATTGGAGTTCCTGTTAAGGCAAATCTATTTTTAGATTTTAATTCCTTAACAGACTTTGCATTTTGTGATGAAGGATTTTTTATATTTTGAGCTTCATCAAGTATTACATAATCAAAATATATTTTTTTATAAATTTCTAAATCCCTTTTACATAAGTTATAGGTTGTTATTAGTACATCATATTTTTGATAATTTTTTATTAAGTTTTCTCTTTCATCAGGATTTCCATTTACCATAGCTACCTTTAAAGAAGGAGCAAATTTTTTAAATTCATTATACCAATTAAATACAAGAGAGGTTGGTGCAATTATAAGTGTTTTTGAATCTTTCTTTGAAAGAAGAAAAGCTATTGTTTGCAAGGTTTTCCCAAGTCCCATTTCATCGCCTAAAATTCCTCCAAAGCCTAAATAATCTAAGGTGCTTAACCAATTAAAGCCTTTTTCTTGATAGCTTCTTAAAATACCTTTTAAGTTTTCTGGTATTTTAAAGTTTGTATTGTTTAAATTAAGTAAACTGTTTTTTAAAGCTTTTAACTCTTTTCTTCCTTTAAAGTTTTTTAAATTTTCTTCTTCTAAATAATTTTCTAAATATATTCCTTTATTTTTAGAAAATGAAACCTTATTTTTTTCTGCTTCTAGTGTTTCTAAAAGCTTTAAAAAGTTTTTTAGTTCTATTTCTTCTAAATCTAAAAACTCACCACTTTTAAGCTTATAATATTTTTTATTATCGCTAAAAGCCTTTAATATACTTGAAATTTCTTCATCATCTAAGTCTTTTATAGAAAAATTTAATTCAAAATAGTCATATTTTCCTTTTCTTATTTCACCTTTAAAATCATTTTTTGAAATATGCTTTATTCCAGTAAAACTTTCAGAATAATATACCTCTCCTAAATCGTGAAGTTCTAAGATATCTTCTTTAAAAAATTTAAATATATAATCATCATCTTTTAAAAAGATAAATGTATTATTAACATCTTCAAATCCTAATTTTTTAAGTTTTTTAACTACATTTTCTTCTTTTAATGTATCTCTATAAATTACTTTTTCTTTATACCCTTCAAAATAATCAAATTCGTATTTATCATAACAAACCCTTAAAGAAACTGTAATCTCCTCATTTTTATCAAAGTAAAATTTAAACTTTGGCTCTGCTATAACTATCTTTTCTTTTAAATCTTTAGATAATTCTATGGAAGAACTTATCTTTTGCATTGAAGGTATAAGCTCTTCTAAAACTCTATGCTCCTCTTCTTTTGTAAAAAATATTGAATTGCCATGAATAAAAACTTCAATGTATGGTTTTAAATTTTCAAGTTGTTCTTCTGGAGGAATGTATATTGAAGTATCATATAAAAATACATCATCACTATCATTTAATGATTTTGGAAGTCCATTTAATACTTCAAGCTTTATCATATCTCCTAAAGATTTTAAATTCATAAAAATAGGAATTTTATCTAAAATAATTTCAGTTTCTATTTGCCTTGAGAAAAAGCCTTCTCCTAAATAAACCCTATGTTTTGAAATTATTATTAAAAATTCTTTTAATAATGCTTTTGGAATAACTACATTTTTACCATTTACTAATTTTTCATCAAGCCTTTTATAACTTGACATATCTATTTCTTTAAGCATTTCAATAAAATTTATAAGCTTTTTATCCTTTGCTTTAAGCTTTTGTTCTTTTATATTAAAGGTAAAATCCTTTCCATAAGGAAGAGAAATTTTATTGTAAAAAGCAGTGAGAAAGGCATCTATATCTTTTAATGCATAAAGCTTATTGGATTTCATGTCTTCAGTTCCAATTTTAAATTGAGCTATAATT
>JALFQD010000284.1 GCA_022785265.1 Clostridium sp.
ACAGCTATGAATTCTATAAATAGTGCTAAAGATAAAGTAAAAAATAGTGGAGCTAATGATATCTTAAATAGTGTATTATCAGGAGTAAAAAATGGAGTTGAACTTGCTTCAAAAAAGATTGAAAACGCTAAATTAGAAGAAATGAGAAAAAGAGAAGAATTAATAGATAAAATAAAAAAAGAAGAAATAAGCTTATATATATCTGAAAAGCCAAAAGGAAGAATTTCATCAGTAATCTTAAAAATAATAGGAATTACAGGAATGATTTTTAATTCTTTAATATTTTTATTGTATATTGTAGGAGTTTCTGTTTCAAAATCAAGTCCAGAATTTGGAATAATAGTATTTTTCTCAATATTTCTTATAATAAATATGATGATATTATTATCTGGTTCAAGTAAAAGTGAAAGAATTAAAAGATTTAAAAAATATGTTAGATGTTTAGATAGCAAAGCTTATTGTAGAATTGATAAATTAAGTGAGTCGGTCAATAAAGATAATAAATTTGTTGTCAAAGATTTAAAGAAAATGATGGAACTTGATATGTTTAAAAAAGGACATATAGATGAGGAAGAAACTTATTTTATATTAAGTGACAAAATATATAATGATTATGTTATGATGCAAGAATCATATAAAAAGCGTAAAGAGGAAGAAGAACAAAAGAAAAAAGAGCAAAGTATAGAAAAAGATAATACAGAAGAAAGTAAATATGATAATACAATAAAGCGTGGAGAAGAGTATATTAGTCAGATTCAAACTGCTAATAACTATATAAAAGATGAAAATATGTCTTTAAAGCTTACTAAACTTGAAGAAATTTTAAGAGAAATATTTAAAAATATAAAGGAAAATCCAGAAAATATTTCATATATAAGAAAGACAATAGAACATTATCTTCCTATGACAATAAAGCTAGTTAATTCATACATAGAGCTAAGTAACAAAAATATTCAAGGGGAGAATATAAAAAATGCTAAAAAAGAAATTGAAGAAAGTATAGACCTTATAAATGAAGCCTTTGAAGCCTTATTGAATGACTTATTTGAAGAGGTAGCAATGGATATTTCAACAGATATTTCAGCATTAAAAACATTATTTACTCAAGATGGGTTAACTGAGGAAGAAATTAAAAAATAACATATAAATTTGGAGGATAAAAAGATGAATGATGAATTTAAAGATTTTGATTTAACACCAACACTATCATTTGATGTGGTACCAGATGAAAATATAAACTTAGTTAAAGAAAAGAAGGAAGAACCACCTAAAGAGGAAGAGATTCAATTAAGTGAAGAAGAGAAAAAAATGGTTGAGGCTTTTGTAGATAAAATAGACTTAACAAATTCAAATTCTGTACTTCAATATGGTTCAGGAGCTCAAAAGAAAATAGCAGATTTCTCTGGAGTAGCTTTAAATAATGTAAAAAGCAAAGATTTAGGCGAAGTAGGAGATATGCTTTCTAGTGTAGTAGTACAACTTAAAGATTTTGAAAATACAGAAGAGAAAAAGGGAGGAATATTTGGTTTCTTTAAAAAGCAAGCACAAAAAATTGATGATATGAAAGTTAAATATGCTAAGGTTGAAGATAACATAAATAAGATATGTACTTCTCTTGAAAAACATCAAATACAGCTTTTAAAAGATATTGCAATGCTTGATAAAATGTATGAAGTAAACTTAGCTTATTTTAAAGAATTAAATATGTATATTTTAGCTGGTAAAAAGAAACTTGAAAAAGCAAGGAATGGAGAACTTAAAAGGTTAAATGACTTAGCTATTTCAACTGGAAGAACAGAAGATGCCCAAAGAGCAAATGATTTTGCTAATCTTTGTGATAGATTTGAAAAGAAAATTCATGATTTAGAGTTAACAAAAATGGTTTCTCTTCAAATGGCTCCACAAATAAGGCTTATACAAAATAATGATTCAATAATGTCTGAAAAGATACAATCAACACTTGTAAATACAATTCCTCTTTGGAAAAGTCAAATAGTTCTTGCTTTAGGAGTTGCTCATTCAACAAATGCTATAAAAGCTCAAAATGAGGTAACAGATATGACAAATGAACTTTTAAGAAAAAATGCTGAAACATTAAAAATGTCAAGTATAGAAACAGCAAAAGCTGCTGAACGTGGAATAGTTGATATAGAAACTCTTAAAACAACAAATGAAGCATTAATTTCTACCTTAGATGAAGTTATGACAATACAAAATCAAGGTCGTGAAAGACGTAAAGAAGCAGAAAAAGAATTAAGAGGTATAGAAGAACAACTTAAAAATAAGCTTTTAGAATTAAGAAAGTAAAAATATATAAACTTAGTGGGTAAAAGGAGGCTTGAAAAATTATGTCTGTAGAAATTATATATGCATAGCAAAGGCTATTGCAGAATTTAAATAAAAAATACTAAAATAGCCTTTGCATTCCTAAAAAGAAAATTTATATTTAGGAGATGCGTATGAATTATAAAAAGGCTGAAGATGTACTTCCAAAAGAAATTTTATCTTTAATTCAGGATTATATAGATGGAGAATGCATTTATATTCCAAGGAAAAAAGAAAACAGAAAATCTTGGGGAGAAAAAACATTAATAAAAGAAGAATTAAAAGTTAGAAACAAAAATATTTTTAAAGATTATGAAAGTGGAATTTCAATAAAAACTCTTTCAACAAAATATTTTTTATCAGAAAAAAGCATTCAAAGAATCGTTTTACAAATAAAAAAAGAAAAATTTCATATAGTATAAAGTTATTTAAGGCAGATTAATTTGTTATTTTAATTTAATCTGCTTTTTTTATACTATCAAGAAATTATATATTTTGAAAACTGTGGATAAGTTGCCAAGCTAATAATAATTAACACTTGTTTATTTAGGAAAAATTCTTAAGATTGAGTAAAGTTATAAAGAAAAATTATAATGAATTTAGGGGGTGCAATATATGTATGAAATAGTTGATATTAAAGATATAAATGAATTATATAATTTTCAAACTAAATTAAATATTCCATATATGTTTCATGTTGATTTTGAAGAATGGAAAAGGTCAATGTTTTATGATATAGATGGAGAAGGAAGAACTTTATTTAAAACTTTATATACAAAGGGAATATATTTAAAAGAAAAATTAGTAGGATATATTCAATATGGGAAAACAGCATTTGGTTTTAATAGAGAAGGAGAGATTTCTAATGAAGTATCACATTCAGTAATTAGGTCTTTATATTTTGAAAAGCATGATATAGATATTGGGGCTAGTTTAATTGAATATGCATTAAAAGAATTAAAGGAAACAGAAAGAATTTATGCTTTTTTTCATTATTTTGGAATGTCTTGTTATGCTAGACATGGAAAATTATTTGAATCCTTAGAATATATTAAAAATCTTTTAATGAAATATGGATTTGTAATAGAACATGAAAATATTTATTACTCTTCAAAGATAGAAAAGGAAGAAAATAATGAAATTCAAATTAATTGGAAAGGCTTAACAAAAGGTCAACAACAATATTGTGATTTTATTTTAGATAATACTTGTGTTGGAGGATGTGAAGTTCATTTTTTAAAGCAGAAAGAAATTGCTTATTTAAGATGGATTTTTATTAATGAGGAATTTAAAAATAAAGGAATAGGTTCAAAATGTTTAAAGAGCTTAAAATATAATCTTTATAAAAAAGGAATAAGAAGATTTGATACTGATACAGCACTAAATAATATTGTAGCTCAACATTACTATGAAAAAAATAATTTTAAGAAAGAAGGAATTACAAGAAGCTTTTTTTTAGATTTATAAATAAGGAGGATATAAAGATGGAATTAATAAAAATAAATAATGAAGAATATGAATTTGTAAAAGATTACAGAAATAATGAAGAATTAAGAAAGGAATATAATAATTTAACAGAGGAAACCTTTTGTTTTAACTTTGAAAACTGGTATAAAAGTGGATATTGGAATGAAAAACACATACCATATTCATTAAGAATTAATAATAAAATAGTATCTAATGTATCAGTAAATTTATTTGAATTTATTATGGAAGGACAATTAAAAAAGGCAATTCAAATAGGTACTGTTATGACTGAAAAAAATTATAGAAAAAAAGGTTTAAATAAATATATTATGGAAAGAATATTAAAAGAATGGGAAAACAAATGTGATTTTATTTATCTTTTTGGAAATGATTCAGTTTTAAATTATTATCCTAAGTTTGGCTTTAAAGAAGGTAAGGAATATAAATGCTCTAAAAAAGTTACTTATAAAGAAAATAATTATAAAGTAAGAAAGTTAAATATGAAGGATAATACAAATAGAAATCTTTTATATGATAAAGCAAAAGAAGGAAATAAATTTTCTAAAGTTTCAGTTAAAGGTAATGAAGATTTAACAATGTTTTATTGTATTGGTTTTATGGAAAATAACATCTATTATATTGAAGAATTTGATGCTATTATAGTAGCTGAATATGAAGATGAAAATTTATATATACAAGAAATATATGGAGGATATGATTTAAACAGTATAATTGAAGCTTTATTAAGAAAAGAAACTAAAAAAGTTATATTTGGATTTACTCCTTTAGAAAAATGTGATATTGAACCTTTAAAAGAAGAGGATTGTACTTTATTTATAAAAGGAAACATACAATATTCAGAAAAATTTATGTTCCCAGTTTTATCTCATACATAATGTGAAGGAATGATTTTTAAAAGGTAAAGTTTTAAGAATGTCCTAGTAAAAAGAAAATTTTAAAAGTATTCAACATAGATTATAGTTTTAAGAAAAAATTAAAAGTAGCTATAGCAATGTAAATACTATATAATAAAAATAGAAAATATTTATATAAGTGTTTTAAAGGAGATGAGATAATTGAAAAAGCTTCCTTATGGAAAGAGTAATTATGAAGAATTAATTAAAGGAAAATATGAATATGTAGATAAAACTAAATATATAGAAAAATTAGAAAATCTTTATGATACTTTTATATTTTTCTTAAGACCAAGAAGATTTGGGAAAAGTCTTTTTACTTCAGTTTTAGAAAATTATTATGATATAAATAAGAAAAATGAGTTTGAAAATCTTTTTGGAGAAACATATATAGGGAAAAATCCAACTCCTTTAAAAAATAGTTATTATATATTAAAATTTAATTTTTCAGGACTTATTACAGAAACAGAAGAATCTCTTTTGAATAGTTTTAATAATGCATGTATACGAGGTATTAATAGATTTATAAATAGTTACAACATAGATATGAAGTTAAATATAAAGGGATATCCTTCTGACATATTTGCAAACTTTTTAAATGAAGTTGAATTTAAAATAGATAAACCTATATATGTAATAATAGATGAATATGACCATTTTGCAAATGAACTTTTAAGCTTTAAAACAGAATTATTTTCTAATCTTGTAAGTAAAACAGGATTTATAAGAAAATGGTATGAAGTTTTAAAAATAGGAACAGAATCTATAGTAAGTAGAATATTTGCAACAGGAGTAAGTCCAATAACTTTAGATAGCCTTACCTCTGGCTTTAATATATCAACTGATTTAACAAGATATGAAAGATTCAATGAAATGATGGGCTTTACAGAGGAAGAAGTAAGAAACCTCATAAAAAGAACAATACAAAATGAAGATGAAATAGATAAAATTATAAAAGAAATGAAAGTAAATTATAATGGATATTTATTTTCAGAAGATGGAAAAGAAACTTTGTTTAATAGTGATATGGTTCTTTATTATTTAAAAAGTCTTGAGGAAACAAAAAAGGCACCTAAAGAACTTATAGATAAGAATATAGCAAGTGATTATGCAAAGCTTGGAAATATGTTTAAGCTTAAAAATAGAAATGAAAATTATAAAATATTAGAGGATATTTTAAAGGGTGAAGAAATAACAGCAAGAATTACAAGTCAATTTAATTTAGAGAGAAGATTTAATGATGAAGATTTTAAATCACTTTTGTTTTACTTAGGTCTCCTTACAATAAAAGGTGAAGATTTTGGAGATGCAATATTAGATACTCCAAATAATGTTATAAGAGAACTATACTTTGATTTTTATGCAAAAAGATTAGAAGAAGAAAGTGATTTTGAATTAAATACAAAAGAAGTAAAAGATGCAATAAAAGATATAGCTAAGAATGGAAGCAATTTAAAACTTGTAGAAATAGTAGAAAAAACTTTAAATAAATTATCAAATAGAGATTATATTACCTTTAATGAAAAATATGTTAAGCTTATATTTTTAACTTATTGCTATTTAAGTAAAATATATTTAGTAAAATCAGAGTATGAAGTAGAAGATGGTTATATAGACATAGCACTTTTAAAACAAGTAAATATGGAGCCAAAGTTTTTTGGAATAATGGAGCTTAAATATATTTCTAAATCAAAGTATGATGAAAAAGGAGAAGAAATAGTAAAAGAAAAACTTGAAGAAGCAAAAGAACAATTAAAAAAATATAATACTTCTGAAGAACTTAAAAATATTATAAACTTAAAAAAATGGGCAATAATATTTGTTAATGATAAATGCGTCGCTAATATAGAAGTTTAAAATTTTTATTCGCATATCTAGAAAAGCTCTACTTAAATTATTTAATCATACTTAGAGCTTTTTTAGACATGTATTTTAAATTTAATTAATAAAAATTTGAGAACTATAAACAGCTAAAACCCCTAAGACAACACTTAATAAAATATATGCTAATGCAATAATTACATGTCCATTTTGTATTAAATCTGATGTTTCAAATGCAAAAGTAGAAAAAGTTGTAAAACCTCCACAAACTCCAACTTTAAGCATTAAAACTATACGAGAATTAACATAATTATGCTTTATAGCCAAAGTAGTTATCAATCCAATTACAAATGCACCAACAATATTAATTAAAAGAGTTTTTATTGGAAATAAGCTTTCTGATTTTACTGGAATAAATCCTATTAAATATCGACAAACAGCTCCAATAAAGCCTCCAATTCCTACTACTAAACAATTTATCATGATATTACCTCACATAATTTATTTTCTATAATAGTTACAATTTTTTAAGATGTTAGTTTTTTCTTTAAGTTATTGATGTTTTCTTCAATCTTTCTAATTGTTTCAGCAAAAACCTCATCACTTTGTCCTGAAGGATCATCTAAGCCCCAATTTTCTGCATACTGACTTGGTAAAATTGGACAACTTACATTACACCCCATAAAAATAACTACATCTGGATTTGGAATATCTGTTATTAACTTATTATATTGTGTCTTTTCCATATCTATCCCATATAGCTTTTTCATCATACGGATTGCATCTGGATTGATGTGGTCTTTTAGTTCTGTTCCAGCTGAATAGCTTTCAAATACATCAGAAGCAAGCTTCTTACCTAAAGCTTCTGCTATTTGACTACGACAGGAATTATGTACACATATAAATGCAACTTTTGGCTTACCCTCACATTTAATTTCTGGTTTATAAGTTTCATAGTCATAATCTATAACAGGATACCAGTCTTTACTCATATGTTCTCTCCTTTAATTATTATTTCTAAAATATTACTTTAATTCATTCATCATTTGTTCCACAATAACAGTAGCACATCGTACCATTTCTGGACATACAGTCTTAAACAATCCTAATTCATTTATTTTTTCCATATCTTCTTTTTTAGAAAGATCATATCCTAAAAGTTCTCTGCATACAACTGTTCCTTTTTCTGCAATAAATCTATTCATAAAATCTTCTGAAATTTTATATGCCCTTCCCTTTTCTTCCATATCTTCTGAATTACAATGTCCATATTTTAGTCCTAATGCCATTAAAGCACCTGAAACTGCTCCACACATCTCACCTTTACGAGCACCCCCTCCAAATTGTGTAGATATTTTTAAGGCTAATTCTTCATCCATACCTAATTCTGTTGCAAAAGTTGTAAAAACAGCTTGAGAACAATTAAAATTACTACAAAAATATTTTTCAGCTTTATTTACATGATTCATAGTTACTTTCCCACCTTTTTATATTTTTGAATCTTTATTTTGAAATAGAGTAATCCTATTTTTTTCTTAATATAATTTCAAAATTATAGTGATACTCTTTTCTTCCATAAATTATACTCTTTAGATAATTCCTTCGCAATGTTATCATTTACAGCTTCTGATGCCTTTATACTTTTTTTATAAAGATTTCCATACATATCTTTAGCCTTTTTCTTAACAAATGGCTTT
>JALFQD010000289.1 GCA_022785265.1 Clostridium sp.
GTTAAGAACATTATTGTAGAAAGTGCATTAATTTCTGGTTTTATTCCTCTTCTTGCCATAGAGTAAATTTCTATAGATAAATTTGTAACTCCAGGACCTGTGGTAAAGAAGGAAATAGCAAAATCATCTATAGACATAGTAAATGCCATAAGAAGTCCAGATAAAATTCCAGGTGCAATTTGAGGAAGTATTATTTTCCTTAAGGCATACATAGGAGTAGCTCCTAAATCTAAAGCGGCTTCTGTTGTATTTTCAGGAAGTTGTCTTAGCTTTGGAAGCACAGATAAAATTACATAAGGAATATTAAAAGTTATATGTGCTAAAAGCATTGTTAAAAATCCAAAATCTAATCCCACAAATAAAAACAAACACATTAAAGATATACCTGTTACTATGTCTGGATTTAATACTGGGAGATAATTTATATTAAGAAGAATCTTTTTAAAAGCTCCCTTTTTCATATTGTAAATACCTATTGCAGTAATTGTACCTATAATTGTTGCAATTACAGAAGCTAAGACCGCAATTAGTAAAGTATAATATAAAGCTTCCATTAAGCCTTCATTATGAAATAGCTTTTCATACCATTTTAAAGTAAAGCCATTCCAGTTTGCCATAGATTTTGAGTTATTAAATGAAAATACCATTAAGGTTATAATTGGAGTATAAAGAAAAGCAAAGATTATAATTAAGTAAAATCTTTGAATAAACTTTGTAATTTTATTTACCATAATCCATTACCTCCTTCTTTATCATCTTTATCAAATTTGTTCATTACTGCCATTGAAATTAAAATTACTATCATCATAATTATTGAAATTGCAGAACCAAAGTTCCAATCACCTATTGTTGTAAATTCTTGCTCAATAAGATTACCTAAAAGCATATATTTTCCTCCACCAAGAAGGCTAGAAATTACAAAGGTTGATACAGCAGGCATAAATACCATAGTAATTCCTGACATTATTCCAGGTATGCTTAAAGGGATAATAATTCTTTTAAATATTTGAAATTTATTTGCTCCTAAATCTTCAGCAGCTTGTATTAAGCTTTCATCCATTTTAGATAGAACTGTATATATTGGAAGTACCATAAAAGGAAGAAAGTTATATACCATTCCAAGAAGGACAGTTCCATCATTATATAAAAGAGAAAGAGGTCCAATACCAAAGTGTCCTAAAATATTATTTATAAGCCCATTTTTACCTAGTATAGGAAGCCATGCATAGGTTCTAAGAAGAAAATTCATCCACATAGGAACTATAAAAAGCATTATTATTAAATTTCTCTTAGATGGTGCCATTTTTGAAATAATATATGCAACTGGATATCCAACAATTAAACAAAGCAAAGTTGAAAGAAAAGCAAGTTTAATTGAACGGAAGAAAATTAGTCCATATTGTGACTTTAAGAGTCTTGTAAAATTTTCAAGAGAAAATTTATATCCATCTGCATCTGAAATTGTTAAGCTGAAGAACAAAACTATAATTAGGGGAACAATTATAAATAATGTACTCCATACTACATAAGGATAAGTAGCAAAAGAAAACTTTTTATTATTCATTGTTTTCACCTTTTTTCATAATATGAATATCATCTGGGAATATGTTTAAGCCTATTTCTTCCCCTTGCTTAACACATTTTATATTGTGAATTAACCATGTCATATCTTTAGCCTCCACAACCATCTCATAATGAACACCCTTAAATATTATAGATTTAACAACACCTTTAAGCATTCCTTCTTCAGGAGAAACAATTTTAATATCTTCAGGTCTTATAACTACATCAACATTTTCGTTATGGTTAAAGCCCTTATCTAAACATTCAAATTCTCTATTGCAAAAGCTTACTAAATAATCCTTTATCATAACTCCATCAAGAATATTACTTTCTCCAATAAAGTCAGCTACAAAAGCATTTGCAGGTTCATTATAAATATCCTCAGGAGTTCCTTTTTGTTGAATAATTCCTTTATTCATAACAACAATTGTATCAGACATTGTAAGAGCTTCCTCTTGGTCATGAGTTACAAATATAAATGTTATTCCTAACTTTTTCTGAATCTTTTTTAGTTCAAGTTGCATTTCTTTTCTAAGCTTTAAATCTAAGGCTCCTAATGGCTCATCAAGAAGGAGAACTTCAGGTTCATTTACTAAAGCTCTTGCAATAGCAACTCTTTGTTGTTGTCCTCCACTTAAAGAATCAATACTTCTTTTTTCAAAACCAGATAAAGAAACCATATTTAAAATATCTGTAACCTTTTTATTTATTTCAGACTTGGGTAATTTTTTTATAACAAGACCAAAAGCAATATTGTCATAAACATTCATATGAGGAAATAAAGCGTATTTTTGAAAAACTGTATTTAGTTGTCTTTTAAAAGGTGGCAATGTAGAAATATCTTCATTTTTAAATAAAACAGTTCCAGAATCTGAATTTTCAAATCCTGCAATTATTTTTAAAGTAGTGGTTTTACCACATCCAGAAGGTCCTAAAAGTGTAACAAATTCATTTTTTTTAATTGTTAATGATAAATTGTTTAGAACAATATTATCACCATATTGTTTGTTTATATTTTTAAGTTCAATTATATTTTCTTTCAATCATAACACCTCTTTATTATATTAAATTTAAAATGAAGGGGGAGTACTTACCCATATAATTTTTGCTTGTGATTTACCACAATTAGAAATATAATGATTTTCTCTAGGTCTATAGTAAAAGCTTTCCCCTTTTCTTACTTTATATTTTTTATCACCAAGATGAAGATATATTGTTCCAGAAAGAACAAAGCCAAATTCTTCTCCTTCATGAGGTTCTTCCTCTACATACCTTCCATTTTCTTCTAGTACAATTATTATTGGTTCCATTAAGTTTTTTTGAGCATTAGGAACAAGCCATTTTAAATTATACTTTAATTTTTCATCAATTTTTTCAAACATATCTTTAGAAGAAAAAGTAATACGTTCAGTTTCATTATCATTAAAAAATTCTTTTAAATTTGTACCTAAAGTGTCAAGAATATCTATTAATGTAGCAATAGATGGAGAAGTTAAGTCATTTTCTATCTGAGAAATAAAACCTTTAGAAAGTTCACATCTATTTGCAAGTTCTTCTTGAGTTAATTGTTTTTCAATTCTAAGTCTTCTTATTTTTTCACCTATTTCCAAATGATAGCCCCCTTACATAAATAACTATTACTAAACTTTAAGTTTAAAATTACTAAACAAAAATATTATATTTGCTAAATAAACAAAAATCAATATATTTATTCTGTTTTTTAAAAGCATTGATAATAATTAAGAAATATGAGATATTATAAATAAGAAAAAGGGAAGTTGGTGATAAAGATGATAGATACAAAAGGTAGATATAGAAGAAATGGTAAAGATGTTTATATAAAACAGCCTGAATTTGAAGAATTGGAGTTTGTTTCTAAGCTTTGGGGAGATAAAGAAACAATGAAAGATATTGGAGGAGTATTTAATTTCCCAAAGGAAAAGTGGAGTAATTTTTATAAAAAGATGATTTACCCAACAGATGGAAAAAATTTTTATTGCCTTATATATAATTTAGATGATGAACCTGTTGGAGAAGTAAGTTTTCATGGCTATGATTCAATTACTAAGGTGGCTAGATTTAATGTTAAGGTACTTAATAAATATAGAAATCATGGTTATGGAGAAGAAGGGATACGACTTTTATTAGAATATTATTTCTTTGAATTTGGTGGTGGAATAATAATGGATAATATTTCTAATCCAGTAGCTATTAAAATTTTA
Organism: Clostridium sp.; assembly: GCA_022785265.1. GTDB lineage: Bacteria > Bacillota > Clostridia > Clostridiales > Clostridiaceae > Clostridium. The sequence goes on from JALFQD010000289.1 coordinate 3,786, forward strand.
AGCAAAGTAGGATTTCAAATAGTTAGACAATTAAAAAATGAAACTACCATGAAACTTGTTAGAGAAGATTTTATAAATAATAAGAAATATTCAAATAAGAATATAGGAATACTTATGTATAATGGAATGAGACTTTCAGATTTTTCATTATGTTATGATATTTTAAGTATGGTAAATAAAATTAAAAAGTCCAATCTTTTTAATATATATGGAATTAACTATACTGATAAAGTTATCTGTGATAATAAAAATATGAATATAATAAACATGAATAAGGAAAAAACTAATAAGGAGCCTGAAATATTAATAATTCCTGGGGGGAATCCTGTTGTAAAAGAAAGCTTAAACAATATATTAGATATAATTGGAAATTGCGATTATATATGTGTACAAAAGGAAGGAATTAAGTTTTTAATAGAAGCACAACTGGTTGATGGTTTATTTATTCCAAAAGCTCAAATTGATATAGAAGATAGAAGATACATAAAAGAAAATATGCTTATTTCGGATAATTTTATTGATAATGGAAGAATTATGATGAGTTCTAATATTATGGGGGAAATAGAGATGCTCTTAAGTCTTATAGATAAAATTTTAGGGCGTGATGTTGTAGAAAATATAAAAAATAATATAGGAATAAAATAGAGGAGTAATTAAAAAATATTCCTCTATTTTATTAGAAATTATATCTGATAACTAGTTCTAAATTACTTAATTATTTTTCTTTTTTTGTAAATACATTTAAAATAATATTAATAATATCTTTCAATGTAGTAATATTATCTTTAAGATTTTCTTTTATAATAAGTGCATCTGCTGTTGAATCTGTAACAGCTTCACTTACATCTTTAATATTATTAGTAATATCTTTAATATTATCTATAGATGCATTTAAATTATCAGAATTTTTTGTAAGAAAATTATTTACATTATCAATAAGTGAAGAAAATTTTCTTAAGACAGAGATTAAATATAAAATTACTATAAATACAAAAACTCCTAGTATAATAATACATAAATCTGAAACTTTAATATACATTATTCTTTAACTTCCTGAGAAGTTTCTTCTTTAGCTTCTTCTTCTAATGAAATAGGTTGAATAATTTCACTAGAGGTATCTTCTACTATGTCATTATTCTCTTCTATTATATCATCATTCGAAGTTGTAGAATTTTCCTTTGAAGATATATATTCCTTTATTTTTGAATGAGCTTCTGTTGCTTTTTCTTTTAAGGTATCCTTAGCAGTAGAAACTTTTTCTTTAACTGTATCATTAATATCTGAAGAAGTTTTTTTTATATTTTCTCTTGTTTCTTTACCTGATTTAGGTGCAAATAAAATTCCACTAATAGCACCGATAGTAACACCTAGTGTAGCCCCCATTGCAAGGTTTTTAGCATTTTTTTTCTTTTGTTGTAATTCTTTTTCTTTCTTTTTTTTCTCTAGTATTTTTGAAAGACTCATAGTTATACCTCCTTGTGAAAATTTAGAATATTATGATATTTTATGTTATTATAACTCATATTATGAAAAAATACAACATATAAATTTAAAATTATTAAGAGAAAATCAAAGAAAATCCTTTATTTAATGAGGGTTTTAAGATAAAATAAATTTAAGGTATAGGTATTTTTGGAGGTGAAAAACATGAAGAAAAAAATCAAAAGAATATTTTCACTTATTTTTATAGTAATTCTTTTAATAGTAATTGCATTGTCAGCTCATGTTATTATTGGAAATGGTAAAAAGGAAATTAAGGTTGTTAAAAACTTTAAGGAGTTACTTTACTCTGAAAATATGATTAACAAATATGAGAATGATTCACTTTTATCATATAAAAGCATAAGCAAGATAGATGCTTCTAATTCAAAAAAATATTATACAATAAATACTAAATACTTTACTATAGATATAGATAATTCATATAATGTTATTGGATTTAATAATATGTTATATGAAAATGGAAAGACGAAAATAGATAAGGAAGTAGCTAAGGAAATATCAGAAAGATATTTAAAAAAGCTCTATAAAGGTGATTATGAATATGATTCTATATTAGAAGATAATGACTTAAATGTACCTTATTATACATTTATATTTAAGAAGTGTGAAGATGGATATCCTTATTATGATAAGAAGATAACTTTACAAATAAATAAAGTTACAGGAAAGCTTGATGGCTATGTCAATCTTACTTCTTATCTTGATACAAAAGATGTAGATATTCTATTGTCTGAAGAAGAAGCAATTTCTAACGCTTTAAAAGATTTTAATGAGATAAATAAAAATGGAGAAATAATAGGTATATACAAAGCTTGGACAGAAAATGAAGATAGTAGTTTTATGGAACTTTGTTATGTAATAACTTTAAAGGGAATAGATGAAGAGGAAAAAGAGATAAGAATTAAATATTTTATATCAACAGAAGATGGAAGAATTATAAGAAATGCACGTGATAATATAATAAAAAAAGCAAACTAAATATGTTTTTACATTAATAAGTTATTTATAATCTATGAAATGCTATAATTTCATAAGCAAATTAAAAGAGCTGATTCCTAGCTCTTTTAATTTTAAATTAATTATTTTGAGATGAATTATTTTTATCTTTGCTATTCTTATTAGCAGTAGAAGTACTTACATTTTTCGATTTAATATATACATAAGGATAATCTTCAGTTGAGGAATCTGGATTAAATTTTTTAATATAAATTTTATTTTCATATGAAATGTGATTTTCACAATATCCAGTAGGGACTGTATCTTTTGTAAAGTATTCTGTATAAACTCTATTTTTTCTTGAATCAGCTCTGCAAAGGTCTGTTGCAAGCATTCCAGAATCTTTACATATACTAGTTGTAACAAGAGTGCTTGGTTTATTAATATCTTTAACTTCTTTTCCTTCATGTGCTTTAGCCATTATATTACCCCATAATCTAGCAGCAACATTTGAATTTCCACCCATTTTTTTTGGAGTATCATAACCAAGCCATACAGAAGCTGAAAGATAAGGAGTTACTCCTGTAAACCAATAATCTGTATTTGAAGTTGTAGTTCCTGTTTTACCAGCAACAGGCATATCATTCCATTTTGCATTAGGTCCAGTATATGCACAAGAACCTTTTAATATGTCATACATAATATAAGCAGTTTCTTTATTAAATATTTTTGTTGTTTCAGGTTCTTTAGCTTCTAATAAAGTTTTACCAGTAGAATCAATAACCTTAGAATATAATAAAGGTTTAGTATATACTCCACTGTTACCAAAAACTCCAAAAGCAGATGACAATATAAATGTATTTCCACCATCTAAATCATTAGGGTCATTATTAAATTGTCCTAATGCAAGACAAGAAATTGAGCTTGCTGATTTTGAATTATATTTTAAACCAAATTTCTTACCATAAAATAAACCAGTATTTATTCCAATAGTATCTTCTACAATGATAGCACCTACATTTTTTGATTGTGTAAGAGATTCTCTTAAAGTAATATTTCCTGAATATATTTCATTATCATTTTTAGGATTATATGGACCATCATCAGTTGGATATTTAAAACCTATTGTATTAATTAATGGAGAATCATCTATTGTAGAGCCTGCTGTTAAGATTTTTTCATTTATAGCTGGACCGTAAACAGTTAGTGGTTTTGTATTTGAACCAATAGGCTTTAATCCAGTAAATGCTCTGTTATTGGCATTAGCAACATGTTCTCCACGTCCTCCTACCATAGCTAAAACTTTACCAGTATGATAATCAACGATTGTAGCAGAGGCTTGGAATTTAGGAATATTAGTCCCTTCTTCATATTCTTCTGCCATACCTACATTTTCAGCACCAAATTGGTCTAAAGCAGATTGAGTATAATCTTGTAAGTTTCTATCCATATTTGTGTATATTTTAAGCCCCCCTGTTAAAAGAAGGTTCATAGCTTCATCATCAGTATAAAAATACTTTTCTTTTAAAGCTTCTTTAACTTGTTTTAGGGCAGGATTTATATACCATTCATAATCAAGAGTATAACTATCTTTATCTCTTTCAAAAGTTAATTCTCCATTATTTATGCTTACTATAGCTGCGTTAAATTCTTCATCACTTATTTTACCAAGTTCTTTCATTTTACTTAAAACAGTTTTAGTTCTGTTTATGTAAGGGGTAGGATCTTTTAAATTTTTTTCAATATAGGCACCATAATAAGTTGGAGATTGAGTTACACCAGCAATATATGCACATTGTATAAGATTTAATTCCTTTGCAGGCTTGTTAAAGTAGTAAAATGAAGCAGCTTCAGCACCATAAGTTGTGCCTCCAAAAGGTATTGTATTTAGGTATTGACATAAAATTTGATCTTTTGATAATTTTTCTTCAAGTTGTAGAGCTAAGTAAATTTCTTTAATTTTTCTCTCAATAGCTGAATTTTCATTTTGTAAAATTGTATTTTTAAGAAGTTGTTGAGTGATTGTAGAACCACCATGAAAACTAGTATCTCCTTTTAAAATTTTTTTTGCATCTGTTATAATTGAACCAGCAATTCTTTTTAAATCTATCCCTTGATGTTCATAAAACCTTTGGTCTTCAATTGATACAATGGCATCTTTTAGATATTGAGGAATTTCATCATAGCTTATTACAGTACGCTGAATTTCAGAATTTAAATTATCCATAAATTCTCCATTATTGTCATAGAATGAAGAGGTTTCACTTAAAGTTGTTATAGAATTTACATCTAAATCGGGAAGGCTTTTAATAATTGCTACTACATAACCAGCCCCAACAACAGCACATATTAAACATGTAGTAAATAGTGTTATAAAAAATGCCTTAAAAAAATATCTAATAGAGTTTTTGCTTTTTGAAGAAGACTTTGTTTTCCCCGTATTATTATTTTTATTATTGGTTTCAGCCATATAATCCTCCTAAGTTTTCCCTATAATATTACTAATTATTATAGCATAATTATAATATGAGTGGATAAATAACTCAATATAAAGGTGAATGATGAAGTATTATAAAAGGAAAAAATTACACTATAAATTATTTGTATTGATTATTATTGCCATATTTTTTATTTTTAATCTTGGAATTTATTTTTTTAATAAAGTTGTTTTTCCTTCTGTATTAAAAGTTTCTGAAACTATGATTAAGGCAAAAACCATTGAAACAATAAGTGAAACAAGTATAGAATTTTTTAATGATGAATTTAAATATGATGAGATGATAATTATTAATAGGGATAATGAAGGAAATATTAATCTTATACAAGCTAATACAGTAAAGCTAAATTACTTAACTTCAAGGATTTCAGTAGAATGTAATAAAAAACTTCAATCTATGGAAGAAGTAGGAATGAAAGTCCCTTTAGGATGGATAAGTAAAAATAGTGCTTTCTATAAATTTGGTCCAAAGATTAATGTAAAGATAGAACCTATAGGAAATATGAATGTAACCTATGAATCAAAATTTGAAAGTGCAGGAATAAACCAAACAAGACATACAATATATTTGAAAGTAGAGTCAAAGATAAGAATAGCTGTACCATTTCAAAATAAAGAAATAGATGTTTTATGTGAAATACCAATAGCAGAAACTATTATAGTTGGTAAAATACCAAGCACAGCAATTGATTTTAGTAAATAAAGTTATTTATTGTTTGCCAAAGCGTTTAATTATGTATAGGAATATTAATTATGTTTGTTAAAATCTTAGGTTTCTTATTTTATGAGGGTGTGACTTGGAGCACGTCGATAAGTGAGAATCAAAATTTTATATTTTGTCATTCGAACTTACCCAGTGAGCAAGGCGAGTCAGGCTTCCTTTCTTTCTTTAACATAAGAAACCTAATATTTTTTAATATGCTATTTATTTCTTATCAAAATTAAATACATAAGGAACATTTCTGTGGTATCCAGCATAATCTAATCCAAAGCCTGCAACAAATACATCTTCTACTTCAAAGCAACAATAATCTGGCTTTAAGTTTACTTTTCTTCTTGAAGGCTTATCTAAAAGGACACATGTCTTTACAGATTTAGCTCCAAGAGATTTTACGTGTTCTATTATAAATTCCATTGTATATCCAGTATCAATAATATCATCAGTTATTAAAACATCATATCCAGTAATATCATCAGGAATATCACTTACTATTTTCACCCTTCCTGAGCTTGTGGTTTCATTTCCATAGCTTGAAGTTGTCATAAAGCCTATTTTTGTTTTTGTATTTATAGCACGAACAATATCAGCTGTAAATATAAAACTTCCCCTTAATAAAGAAAGAACATAAAGATTTTTATCCTTATAATCGTTAGTTATTACAGCACCTAATTCTTCAATTCTTTTTGCTATTTCTTCTTTAGAAAATAGTATGTTATGTTTATCTTCCATTATTATGTAGTCCTCCATAATTAAAATACTTTATGTAAATTAATATAACTTAAAAATCTTTTTCTTTCAATAAGAAATATTTACAATGGTTTACTTTAAATATGATATAGTATAAAATGAAGAGAAAGTTGGTAAGATAATACTAAGAGGTGATTTTGTTGGTAACTGGAAATAGTGAAGGAGTAAAAAAAGTATTTTTAGAAGAGTTAGATAGTATACATAAAATTAAAGTGCCAAAAACTGAAATATGTTCTATGGATATTATAGAAAAAATGTGTATGATTTCATCTGCCATAGAAAGAGAGGTAAGCGTTGCAATAGATAGAAAAGGAAATGTTAAATCTGTAGCAGTTGGAGATTCAACTTCAGTGGAACTTCCATTATTAGATATAAGAGAGGGAAGGCTTGCAGGAGTAAGAATTATTCATACTCATCCTAATGGATTTTGCAATCTTTCTGCACTAGATTTATCAGCCTTAGTAAAATTAAAGCTTGATTGTATAGTTGCAGTAGGAGTATATCAAGGAAAAATAATAGATTATTCCTTAGCTAATCTTGTAGTTAAAGATAATACATTATTATTTGAAGAAAAGAGTCATTTATCATTTGAAGAGTTATCTTCTGTAAATATTTTAGAAGAGATTAGGTATTTAGAAAATCTTATAAAGGACAATGAAATAGAAGAGGATACAGAAGAAAAGGCAATTATAGTAGGCTCAGACACAAGAGAAAGCCTTGAAGAGCTTAGAGAACTTGCAAAGGCGTGTAATATTCCAGTATTAGATAGTGTATATCAAGGAAGAAGTAAAGTTGATGCTGCCTTTTATATTGGAAGAGGAAAGGTTCTTGAAATAGCATCTTTAAGACAAACAGAAAGAGCAAATTTAATAATATTTGATGATGAACTTTCAGGCTCTCAAGTTAGAAATTTAGAAAATGCATTAGGTGCTAAGGTTATAGATAGAACAACTCTTATATTAGAGATATTTGCAAGAAGAGCAAGAAGTAAGGAAGCAAAAATACAGGTAGAGCTTGCACAGCTTAAATATAGAAAAGGAAGATTACAAGGCTTAGGAACTGTTTTATCAAGAACAGGTGGAGGAATTGGAACAAAAGGACCTGGTGAAAAGAAACTTGAGACAGATAGAAGGCATATAGAAGAAGCTATATATGATTTAAAAGATGAACTTAAAAAAATAAAAAAGACAAGAGAAGTTCAAAGAGAAAAAAGAAGTAAAGAAAATATACCTAAAATATCTTTAGTGGGATATACAAATGCAGGAAAATCTACACTAAGAAATGCTTTATGTGAACTTGCAGCAAAAAAAGAAAATAATCAAAAGGAAAGTGTATTTGAGGCAGATATGCTTTTTGCTACATTAGATACAACAACAAGAGCAATAACTTTAAAAAACAAGGGAGTTGCTACTTTAACAGATACAGTAGGTTTTGTAAGAAAGCTTCCACATGATTTAGTTGAAGCATTTAAATCAACACTAGAAGAAGTTATATTTTCAGAGCTTTTATGTCATGTTGTAGATTCTTCTTCAGAAGATGCTATAGAGCAAATTAAAGTAGTAGAAGGAGTATTAGAAGAGCTTGGTGCAAAGGATAAGGATACTATTTTAGTATTAAATAAAGTAGATAAGGCAAGCAAAGAACAATTAGAAAAAATAAAAGAAGAGGTTTGTTATGAAGATATAATAGAAATATCTGCAAAAGAAGGATTAAACTTAGATAAGTTATTAGAGCTTATAGAAGAAAAACTTCCTTATAAATATAAAAAAGCAGAATATATAATTCCTTATGCAAAAGGTGATGTTGTTTCTTTTCTTCATAGAAATGGAAGAATATTAGAAGAAGAATATAAAGATGAAGGTACATACCTTGTAGCAGAAGTGGATGAGGAAGTTTATAATAAAAGTAAAGATTATGTCATTAATATATTAAAATAGGAAATAGTTTATTAATTAGTAAGAGGAGATTTATGGATAATTTATATGATTTAGAATTCATTGAAGAGACTCCAAAGTATTTACAAATTTCTAATCACATAAAAAAATTAATAGAGAATAAGAAAATTGAAGATGGAGAAAAGCTTCCCACTATACGTAGCTATTCTGAGTTTCTTTTGGTAAATAAAGATACAATTATTAATGCATATAAAAAGCTTGTAAGTGATGGATTTGCTTATCAAAAAATAGGTAGTGGGACTTTTGCTAAAAGAAGAGAGGTAACCTTAAACTTTAAAAAGGAATATTCAAATACATTTAGAGCTTTAGCAAGAACAGGTAATAAAGATATTATTGATTTTGCAGGGGAAACTGCTGAAAATATATTTTTCCCAATAGAAGAATTTAAATTAATGATAAATAAAGTTTTAGATAGAGATGGGGCAGAGGCTTTAAGTGCACAAAATCCCTTTGGATATGAAAAGTTAAGAAATACAATAAATAAATGCTTTTGGAATAAATCTTTAGATGAAGAGAATATATTAATTGTTTCAGGAGCTCAGCAGGGAATAGACATAGCTTCAAAATCCATATTAAATATTAATGATAATGTAATAGTAGAAAAGCCTACTTATGGAGGAGCTTTATCTGTATTTAAATTTAGAAGAGCAAATATATTTGAAGTTGATATGGAAGCTGATGGAATTAATATAGAAAGCTTTGAAAAAATATTAAAGAAAAATAAAATAACCTGTTTTTATACAATGAGTTATTTCCAAAATCCAACAGGGGCAAGTTATACTCTTGAAAAAAAGGAAAAAATATTAGCACTTGCAGAAAAATATGATTTTTACATAATTGAAGATGATTATCTTTCAGAACTTATATATGATGAAAAGGTAGATTATATTCCTTTTAAGTGGCTTGATAAAAATGATAGAGTTATTTATATAAAAAGCTTTTCAAAAGTATTTTTACCTGGTATAAGATTAGGTTATATGATAACACCTAAAAACTTAAATGAAAGTATGCTGAACTCAAAGTTTAATACAGATATTGCAACTTCAAGTTTAATGCAAAGGGCTCTTGAATTATACATTTCAGAAGGAGATTGGAAAGAAAATATTCAAAAGTTAAATAAAGAGTGCAAGGAAAGATATATTATTATGGAAAAGCTTATAGATGAAAAGCTTGGTGATATGGTTTCTTATGACAAGCCTGGTGGAGGAGTTACTTTTTATTTAAAGATAAAAAATAGTAAAATAAATTCTAAAGAACTTTTCTTTAAACTTAGAGAAAAAAATGTATTTATAACACCAGGAGTTTTATTTTTTAGAAATATGAAAGATGGAAATAATGCTTTTAGAATAGGATTTTATCAAACTGATAAGGAAAAAATTACAAAGGGAATAGAGATAATAAGGAGGGAGCTTAGTTTATGTCATACATAACTGTTAAAAATTTTGGGGAAGATTCCTTTGAAGAAAAAAAATCGGAATTTATTGGATATGCAAAAAGAGTAGAAAGTGAAGAAGAGGCAAAAGAATTTGTAGCAGAAATAAAAAATAAACATAAACAAGCAAGACATAACTGTTGGGCATACATAGTTGGTGAAAATATGGGAATACAAAGGTATTCTGATGATGGAGAACCTCAAGGAACAGCAGGAATTCCAATATTAGAAGTTATGAAAAAACAAGGGATAACTGATTGTGCAGTTGTGGTAACAAGATATTTTGGAGGAATTTTATTAGGAACTGGAGGGCTAACAAGAGCTTATACTCAAGGAGCCTCTATTGCTATAAAAAGTGCTGGAGTAATAGAAAAGGTAAAAGGAATTAAACTTCATATAAAGATTGATTATGATTTGTTTGGAAAAGTTCAATATCTTTGCAATCAAAATTTATGGCATATTGATAATGTAGATTATACAGATAATGTGGAAATTCATATTACTGCTGAAATTAGCATTATAGAAAAAATGAAAAGTGAAATAATAAATTCTACTAATGGAAAAGCTATAATTGCAGAAGATAAGGAAGAAAATTATTTTAAAGAAGGAAATATTTTATTTAAAGAAATTTAAATTTTAAGCCATCTTTAAATATAAGGAAATTTGTGATATAATTTTATAGATTTAATTTAAAATAGAAATAGGAGGGATAGTCATGTCAGGACACTCAAAATGGCATAATATCCAAGCAAAAAAAGGAAAAGTAGATGCAAAGAGGGGAAAAATATTTACAAAGATAGGAAAAGAGTTAGCAATAGCTATTAAAAATGGTGGTGCAAATCCAGATACTAACTCTAAGTTAAGAGATGTTATAGCAAAAGCTAAGGCTGCAAATATGCCTAATGATAACATTCAAAGAGCTATAAAAAAAGCTGAAGGTGATCTTAATTCAGTTAACTATGAAACAATTGTATATGAAGGTTATGGACCTAGTGGTGTAGCTGTAATTGTTGAAACTCTTACTGATAATAAAAATAGATCAGCAGGAAATGTAAGAAGTGCTTTCACTAAAGGTGTCGGAAACATGGGAAATGCAGGATGCGTAAGCTTCATGTTCCAAGAAAAAGGTGAAATAGTTATAGAAAAAGATGACAAAGACGAAGAAGAAATGATGATGATGGCACTAGATGCTGGAGCAGAAGACTTTAATAGTGATGAAGATGAAGTATTTGTAATAACAACTGCACCAGAAGATTTTGGAACAGTTAGAGAAGCACTAGAAGCTCAAGGAATAGAATTCTTAGAAGCATCAGTAAAAATGATACCAGATACATATACTGCAATTAATGAAGAAGATGCAAAGAAATTCCAAAAAATGCTAGACTTACTTGATGATGATGATGATGTTCAAGAAGTTTACCACAATGCTGAATTCCCAGAAGGATGGGATGAATAGAGGAAAGATGCACTAAAGCATTTTAATATTAAAAATTTAAAAAGAAGCTGTTGCATAGTAAATATTTGCTGATGTAACAGCTTCTTTTACTGAAGAAGTATATTATTGAAAATCTTGTTTTATAAATCAAATGTACTGAAATCAATTTCTAAATCATCATATATATTTACTTTTACTTTATCATCAAATGTAAATATATTAGGCATTCCATAATAATTTTCTTTTTTTAATGTATACACGAAAATCTTTCTTTCTTTTGGGCTTACTATCCAATATTCTTTAACATTATATTTCTGATAAAGATTTAATTTTGTTATATAATCATTACTAGCATTAGATGGTGATATTATTTCAACAATCATATCTGGAGAGCCAATACACTTTTTACCATCGCTTAGTTTATTCTTATCACATATAACTGAAATATCTGGAATAACAACATTAGAACTATTTTTAACATTTTCATTATCATTTTTTAAAACTACATCAAATGGAGCAGTAAATACTTTACAATCTCCTTTGTTAGATTTTATATAATTCCTTATTTCTGAACTAATTTCAATTGATAAAGATTGATGAACAACAGAAGGTGAAGCCATGTTAAATAATTCTCCTTCTATAATTTCTATTCTTTCATCATCTGGAAATGTCAAGTAATCTTCATAGGTATAGATTTTATTTTTATTAGGTATCATTTTTAACCCTCCTTTATTGACTAATATATAAATAATTTAAACAAGTATCAATAAAACCATTAGTCTATATTGAATTAAGTAATAATAGTATAACATATAAATTGAAAGGATAATTGAAAAAATCAAGTATAAAATAAAAATAATATAGAATACTAATAAATGAAAATTTATTAAATGGAGATGATAAGTTATGGCAAAAGCAGGAATGAGAAGACCAGATCCTAATGAGCCTCATGGAACAGAAAGTAATCATAAACCTAGATTTGAGAAAAATAGTCCTACTGTTCCTGAGATACAAGGAAAGGCTAAAACAGGAAATAAAAAAGCAGGTCGTATAATTTAAGTTTTTCCATCAAAATTTTCATTTTTCACTACATTTTCTATTGTGAATAATTAAAAGTAAACGTATAATATAGTTATAAGGTGGTGGTTTAAATGAAAATAATAAAAA
>JALFQD010000329.1 GCA_022785265.1 Clostridium sp.
ATAGAAGATGATAAAAAAGAAAATTTTGAATTTGTTTTATATTATGGAGTAAATGGATATAATTATTGGGATAATAATGATGAAAAGAACTATAAAATAGAAGATTAATTTTTAGAAGTTTAGTTAATAAAAATAGTATTACACTTGTTGCTTTGTAAAGTTAAGTGTAGTACTTTTTTTATTGTAAGGAAATTTGTTATTTTATAAGTTGAGAATAACTTACAAAGAAACAATAAATAAAGCTTAAATAAGAGAAACAAATTTAGAAATTTTATTTAATTAGAGAATAGAAAATATTAAATCTTAATATTAAATTAAAAAAATTAATAAAATAAAGACTTAAAAAAACAAAGTATGAATATGATTACAACTAACTTAATTTCATTTAAAATATTTACTTAATTAAAAAAAATTGTGAGTTTATGCTATTAGATGTTTTATAGTATAAAAAGTAATAAATATGTAATATTAGAATTTATTCAACTATAATAAAATATATGCTATAATTATGTTGAAATATATAAGAATTAAAGTATATGAGCGAGGAGATATATATGAAAAGCAAAAAAATAATAACAGTTCTTGCAACAATAGCAGTTGTATCAACATTAATAGTTTCATGTGGAAAATCTGAAAATGATAAAAATAAAACAGTAAATTCAACAGATACAGCAATTTCAACAGATACAGCAACTTCAAACAATTCAGAAGAAGATTCAAAAGGTGAAAGTTCAGAAACTTCAACTTCAACTGAAGGTGGAGAGGTTATAACTGCAAATAGTGATGAAGAGTTAAAATTTGAAGAAGTAGATATTCCAGAAAATCTTATAAAAGATAATTCAGTAGATAATATGAATTATTTATCTGAAAAGATAGATACTAATATAAGCATTGATGAATTGCAAGCTTCATTATTTGATTTAGTAGGACAATCAGGTGTTACTAATAGAGAAGTTCTATTAAAAAATGAAAATCAAGCAGATGGAGATACTTTAGTAGTTTTATTTTCTGAAAAAGATAATAAAAATATTAAGTTATATAATGTTAATGAAGAAAAATTAAATAGTGTAAATGGAAATTTTGACAGTTATGTAAAAGAGTGTTTAGAAGGAACTGAAAGTGTTGATATTTTAGATAATTTAACTTCAACTCAAATAGTTGGTATTAGATGTAAGGCTGCCACAACTCCATGTCAAATAATAACATGGGAAGATGAAAATGGAGAATTAAAATACTTGGCAATTAAATAATTTTTTTAGTATTTTAATATACACACTTTATTTATTTTTTAGTACAAGCTAAATATCAATTTAAAAAATTAATAAAATAATTATTTAAAACTATTTTACTAAATACATAGAATTATTATAAAGAAATTTTATATTAAGTTTATGTATTTTTGTAAGATAGTTTTTTTTTGAGTATATTTATTTTTTGAATAATATTTTCTTAAAAGGGAAAATTAAAAAAAGAAAGTTAATAAAAAATAATATTATAAAATTTTATATTGAAAGTTAAAAGAGTGTATAAACTTTACACTATCTTAAAAATGAAGGTGAAGAAAAAATGAAGAAATTTATATGTACAATATGTGGGTATGTTCACGAAGGAGAAGAACCACCTGAAAGATGTCCTCTTTGTAAGGCTGATAAATCAGATTTTGAAGAGGTAAAAGAAAAATTAACGTGGGCAGATGAACACAAAATAGGAATAGGAAAAGACTTAGCTCCTGAAATAATAGAGCAATTAAGAGCTAACTTTATAGGTGAATGTACAGAGGTTGGTATGTATATTGCTATGTCAAGGCAAGCAGACCGTGAAGGATATCCAGAAGTAGGGGAAGCTTATAAAAGAATTGCATTTGAAGAAGCAGAGCATGCTGCAAAATTTGCAGAAATTTTAGGAGAAGTTCTTTCAGCAGACACAAAGGCAAATCTTCAAGCAAGGGTAGAAGCAGAATATGGAGCATGTCAAGGAAAGAAAAAGCTTGCTACAGATGCAAAGCTTAATAATTTAGATGCTATACATGATACAGTTCATGAAATGTGTAAAGATGAAGCAAGACATGGAAGAGCATTTAAAGGGCTTTTAGAAAGATATTTTAATTAAAAGGTTTGTTTTAGGAGGATAAAAAATGGCTAGAATAGAATGTAATGTAGAAAAGTGTTCACATAATGAAAGTGGTTGTTGTTATGCAGATAGAGTTAATATAGTAGGAAATTCTGTCTCATCAGATAAGGAAACTTGTTGTGGCTCATATTTAAATTCTCTTTTATATGGAAATTTAACAAATTGTAGTACATCTTCAGGAAGTTGCGACTTTCTTGTATGTCATGTAGAAAACTGTAAATATAATGAAAATTGTCTATGCAATTTAGAAAGCATACAAATATCAGGAAATAATCCAGAAATTTATACTGAGACAAGATGTGAAAGTTTTGAAAAAGGCATGAGTTAAAATTTTAATATAGGCTATCATGCGTACATTAAATTTATTAAAACTAGTTAAATAATATTAATTTACAATCATAGTAATGAGAGCTTTAAGTGCTATTTTAAATGAAGAAGATTTTATGTATAATAAATGTGAAAGTTTTAAAATAAAAGGAAGAGCTTATAATATGATTATATTAAAAGAAGATTTTTATGGAAGAGAAACACTAAAAGTAGCAAAAGAGCTTCTTGGAAAATATTTAATACATGATATAGATGGAAAGCTTGTGGGTGGAAAAATAGTTGAAACAGAAGGATATTTAGGAATTAATGATAAAGCAGCTCATGTTTATGGAGGGAAAAAAACACCTAGAGTTATGCCCATGTATGGAAAAGCAGGGAATGCTTATATTTATAGTATTTATGGAATGTACTATTGTTTAAATGCAATTACAGTAAGAGAAGGAGAACCTCAAGGAGTTTTAATAAGGGCAATAGAGCCATTAATAGGATTAGACTATATTTCAGAAAAAAGATATAAAAAGAACTATGTAGAACTTACCAAAAAAGAAAAGCTTAATCTTACCTCAGGACCATCAAAGTTATGTTTAGCTTTAAATTTAACTAAGAATGAAAATGATAAGCTTCTTTGGGGTAATTCATTATTTATAGCAGATTATGATAAAGAAATTGAAAATCTTATTGAAAATAAAGAAGAAAAAATAGGTAAAATCATAGAAGCAAAGAGAATAGGAATAGATTATGCAGAAGAGGCAAAGGATTATTTATATAGATTTTATTATAAAGATAATCCTTATGTCTCAAAAAAATAGTAGTAATAATTTTTTATAAAATTTAGTAAGTATAGTATGAAACACCAAGCTTTAAGGAAGTGGTTTTGTGGAAGATTCTATACTAGACCTTCTTATGTATCTTGATGAAGGACTTGTAAAAAACTTGTCTTCAATGATTTTAAGCGGATATATTGAAATAAGAACTACTAAAATAATTCAAGATAGAACTTTAAGTGGTAGAGCAGGAACAGAATATAGAGAACACTACTTTGATGAAGATAGATGTGGAGAAGATGAAAGAGAAGGATATAAAGGTTCAAACTGTTCTAAAGCTGAACACAAAGAAAATACAAATAGAAATGATATGGGGCTTGAAAATAGAGAATTTATAAGGAGAGAAGAAGAATTAAAAAGGGTTTATACAACCTTTACTCTTCATCGTGAACTTATAACTGAATTAAGTACTAAAAATTTAATAAGAGAATTTGATAATAAAACAATACATGAAGAAGAAGTAAAAGCTGGAGACTATGTTAAAATTCATGGAAAATTAACTTCAGAATCAGTAGATTCTTATTTAGATTCTCTTTTGACAATTTTTAATTCATTTGGATGTGATAGTTTAGATTCATTAATTAAAAAATCAGAAGTAGGAGTTTTTAACTTTAAGAAGTTCAATCATATTCTTTCTCATTTAAATGAAATATTAAACAAAAATAATACTCATGATATGATTTTAAATTGTGGAGAGACTCCTATTATACTTAATGTAAATAGTAATTTTTTTATGAATCAGACATCATATATATATAATATAGTAAACTGTCCATGTACTGTATTTGGAAAAGTTATAAATATTGCTCCAAATGGACAATGTGTATCTCTTTTAAGAAAAACTGCACAGCAGGACTATTATGAGCATTTACTTAAAAATTGTCATGAGCATTGTAGCATATTAAAATCAAATGGTATAAATATGCCTGATATACCAAGACTTAAATGTGAAGGAGTTTCTCTTGTTATACTTCCAATAAGCATATGTTTGTAAGAAAATTTATAGGAATAAAATATGGAACTAAGAAATAATGATTTGTTTAAAGGATTAGATATAGAGGAAATAGAAGATATCTTAAAAAATATTTCCTTTACTAAAATAAAATATAGAAAAGGTGAAATACTTGCACATGAAGGTGAAGTATGTACTTCATTAGGAATAATTCTTGAAGGAACAATAGAAATGCAAAGAATATATTGTAATGGAAAATATATTGTTATAAAAAAACTTTCAAAAGGTGAGGTCTTTGGAGAGGCTTTAGTTTTTAGTGAAAGAGGTTTTTATCCAGTAACAGCCTTAGCAGTTAATGATTGTTTAATTATGTATATAAAAAAAGAAGAAGTTTTAAGTCTGTGTTTTCAAAATAAAAAAATCTTAGAAAATTTTATAAGTCTTTTAAGTAATAAAATTCTTATGCTTAATAAAAAAATAAAAAATATATCTTTTAAAAGTATAAAAGAAAAAGTATCAAATTACATTTTAGAAGAAAGTATCATTCAAAATACAGATACTATAAGCCTTAATGAAAGCAAAGAAGATATATCAGCAAAGCTTGGTATGCCCAGACCATCATTTTCTAGGGAATTAATGAGACTAAAGACTTTAGGAATAATAGATTTTAATAGAAGATTTATAAAAATCATAAATAAAGATGAGCTTGAAAATATATTATTTTAGCAAAAAAGGCAAATTAAATATATTAATTTGCCTCAAATGCTCTTACTCTAAGAGTTACTCCTAAATTATCACAAACCTTTTGGCAAGCTTTTATTTCATCTTCTCCAATACAGTCAACTACTGTAAAAACTACATTAGGAATATATTTTTTACATGATACTGCAAATTTTTGCATCTCTTCATAGGATTTAATTCCAAATTTGCTTCTTGTAAGCCTATAATATTCTTCAGCATTTGAAGCATTAAGGCTTATAGACATTGTATCAACCAATCCTTTAAAAAGAGGGGCAGTTTCCTTTTTATTTACTAAATCTGAAAGACCATTAGAGTTTATACGTATAAAAATTTCAGATCTTCTTTTCTTTAAATATTTTGCAATTAAAATAATATCATCAAGTCTTTCAGTAGGTTCTCCAAAACCACAAAATATTACTTCATTATATTTAGAAATATCAAGTTTTTCAAATTCAGCTATAACCTCATCAACAGAAGGTTCTCTTTTAAGCCATAAGCTGTTTTGTTCAGTCATTTCTTTTGTTTGTCTTAAGCAAAATGTACATGAACAAGGACAACGATTTGTTAAATTAACATAAATATTATTCTTTATTCCTTTTTCATTCATCTCTTCTAAAGAAATATTATTAAGGTTATAATAAACTCCATCCTTATAAGTATATAAAATCACCATAAAATCACCCTTTATATATTATTTAAATTTATAAATTCTAGCAATACAATATCTGTCATTTAAATTCCAATACTTTTGTAACTATTAATTAACTTTATAAACTCTTATTTAAAATTATTTTAGTTCTGTTAAAAATTCTTCAAAGCATACACCATAATTAGAAGGCATATTTAATTTAGTGGTAAATTCAAGACACTTGCTTATGAAATTAGAAGCTTTTTTAACTGATTCTACAAAATCTACATTTTTAACAGCATCTGCTGCAATAATAGAAGAGAAAACATCACCAGTTCCAGAACGGTCTATTCCAATTTTCTTAGCACGAACTATAGAGTAGGGCTTACCTTCTTCATAAACAAAGTTTTCTATATATCCATCATTTCTTTGAAGTCCTGTTATTACTATTTTTTTTGGACCTTGAATAGCAAGGCTCTTAGCTAAGTTTTTTAGTTCTTCATAGCTTAACATTTCCTTTGGATAATCAATATCTAGTAGTTTACATATTTCTGTAAGGTTTGGAGTCATTACATCTGCAAATTTTACTAGACGTTTCATTTCATTACACATTTCTTTTGTATAGGTAGGATACATTTCACCATAATCTCCCATGACAGGATCTATAATTGCAATGGTATCTTTTGTTTTAAATTTCTCTAAAAAACTACATACTATTTCAATTTGTTCTTTAGAGCCTAAAAAACCTGTACAAATACCATCAAAGCTTAGTTTTAATTGTTCCCATGTATGTATGTAATCATTCATTTTAGAAGTATAATCTTCAAAAAAGAAATGTTCAAATCCAGTATGACTTGAAAGTATAGCGGTTGGAAGTATGCAGCCTTGCACCTTCAAGGCAGAAATAATAGGAAGAGCAACTGCAACAGAACATCTTCCAAAGCCTGTAACATCATTTACTATAGCAATTTTTTTTTGACTAATTGTGCTCAAAATCTCACATCCTTGAAAAAATTAAGGAATATTTTCCTATAAATTTTAAGTTTTTAATTTAATAACATAGTTTTTTATAAAATAAAAAGTTTATCTAGAAAAAAATTATAAAATAATAAATAAAAAAAAGCAAATCATTACAAAAAAATTTAGAAAGTAAATTGACAAAGTAGATAAAACTGTATAAAATGAACTAGTAATGTAATAAATTGCGTTGAAAGGAAAGAGTATCTATATTATTCTTTAAGAGAAGCTTCGGGTGGTGTGAGGAGCTAGAATTGGTATGGTGAAAGGAGTCCTTGAGCATTATTTTGAAAGATGGACTTATGTCAAGAAGGGTGGAACCGCGGAATATTTTTTCGTCCCTTTGTTTGGT
>JALFQD010000331.1 GCA_022785265.1 Clostridium sp.
TATCAGAACAAATAGAAATACTTTCAGGAAAAAAGATAATTGAAAAGAAAGAAACTACTACAACTAATAATAAGAAGAATAATAGTTATAATAATAAAAAAGATAATAAATTTGGTAAAGGTAGCAATAATAACAATAAGAGCAGTAAAAGTAGCAATAAAAAAGGAAATAAAAGAGTTTATGAAGATGAAGATAATGGAAATAATGCAATGGCAGAGGCATATAAAAAAGCTCAAGATAATAAGAAAAAGAAAGAATTGTAATAATAGAAATTTATTATAAAGGTATTGACAACTTTATTTAAAGGAAAGATAAAATAAGTATAAAAAAGGAGTAGCAAGTCTACTCCTTAAAAATACTAGAAATACAAAAAAAGAAATATTATTTTTAATAAATATATTTTTTGGAGGAATTTATTTATGAAAAATAAAGATATAGCCTTTTTAAAAATAATTCAGTACATAAGTTCTAATGACAAGGTATCAAAAAGAGAAGCTTATTCTTATTTTAATATTAAGCCTGATGGAAAAGGTGGATATAAAAATAAAGGAAATTGGCCTTTTGAACAAAAAAGTTTATCAAGATATATTGATGAATTAGAAGACCTTAAAATAATTAAGAAAGATGAAGATAATTTTTATAGTATAAATAATGAAAAATTTATTAACAGTAGTAATAAGGAAAATAAATCATTAGAAAAGTTATTAAATATTCTTCTCCAAAGCAGAGAATTAGAATTGTTTAATCAAATAGGAAATATAGCTAATAAAAAAATTAATGAAGAGTATGTAAATAAAATAATAAATGCTATTGATATTCCTTTTGAAGAGATAAAAATAAATGATGGTATTGAAGAAAAGATAAAGAGTGCAATATGTAATTCTGAAAAAATAAGAATTGAATATAAAAATAACAAAAGATACACTATAATTCCAGTTGCAATTGTTAAAAATATGAATAAAAATAAAAAGTATTTATTTTACTCAGAAAAAAGAAAACTTGCTCATCCCTTTGATTTATCCAACATAAAAAGTGTAGAAATCTTGAATAAAAAAGATTTTCATAAGGAAAAGTACATAGAAGAAATAGAACGAAGATGGGATATAGATGGAGGAAATCTTCAAGAGGTAGAGGTTTTGTTTTTTGATAAGTATGAAGTTATATCAAAAGTCAAAGAAGATTTATTAAATAGAAAAGGTCATGAGCTTATAAAAACAGAAGAAGGATATATATTTAAAGATACAATTGATGGAATAAATGATTTTAAAAAATGGATAAAAAGCTTTGGAAAAGAATGTATTGTTTTAAAACCAGAAAAATTAAGAGAAGAAATTATTAATGATTATATTTTAAAAGAAGAAAGATATAAGAAGGTGATTAATGATGAAATATGATGATATTATGAAGCTTTATTCTTATATATGCAGTTTTGAAAGTGAAGGAGTTAGCGTAGGAGAATTAATAAAGAAATTTAATATAAAAAAAAGAGATATAATAAGCTTTTTAAAGGTAATGTCTAACTTTAGTAACAATATAGATTTTCATTATTATTCACCAGATGAAGATGTGGAGTATGAGGATTTTGATGATATAGATGAAAAGACAATTATAGATATAAATGATAAAATATTTTATTTAAATAGTAGGCTTAGTTTAAATGATTCTACCAAAATACAGGAAATAATAGAAGATTATAATGTTAAAGATTTAGATGAAGTAATAAATAAAATTAATGATGGACAAGCCCAAGAATTTACCTACATTACAAAAGGAAGTGGATTATCTGAAGAGGAAAGAAGCCTTAAGGATGAAATAATTAAAATTATAGGAACAGAAGCAATTATAGATTTAGAATATTATAATGGAAATTCTTATGAAAGATTAAGATATGTGTCTATCATAGGTATGTATTATGAGAGAATATTAAGAAAATATATACTTGTAATTAGTGATAAAGATGGAAAAATATCAAAGGTATATTTAGAAGATATAAAAGAAATTTATAAGCTTTATAAAGATAAAAATGAACTTTATAAAGATTTTAATATAAAAAATTATTTAAAAGATATAAGAAATAAAAACTTAACTCTTATTGTATTTGATGAGGCTAATGTAATAAAGAAGCTAGAAAATTCTTTTAAAAGTTTTGAGTATAAAATAGAAAAAAAAGAAGACTATTATATTTTTATAGTTAATGTAGAAGACCCTTTTAAATATAAAGAGTTTATAAATGGCTTTGGAAGAAGCATTGTTGTTAAATATCCAGAAAAGCTTAGGGATAATATCTATGAAGAAAGTAAAAAAATTATAAAAACATATAAGGAGGATTAATATTTATGATAACAATAGGATTAGATGAACATGGACACTTTGAACTCGAAGATTTTTCATTTATTGCTGGAGTTGTATATGATGGAGATGATTATAAAGAAGAGGAAATAAGAATATTAAATTTCTTAAAAAAAGCTTGCAAAGAAACAAATTCAAGATACCCAGAAGATTTACATAAAAATAAAGATGGAGAATTAGACAATTCAGATAATATAAAAAAAGTAAAAGAATATATAGGAGAAAACTTACATGAATTTTTAAAATCTAGTGGCAAGTATCATATTGCATGTATGCTTAGGGATAATACTTATAGAAAAGATGTTAAATCTAAAGGTAATTTAATTGATGATAATTATGCAGGAAATAGATATGAACATATGATGTATAACTTGGTAAATAATATTGTGTTTAATAATATTTGTGCTAAAGATAAGGATATAAATTTAAATATAGCAACTCGTATATCTGTAATTCCACTAAAAGAA
>JALFQD010000306.1 GCA_022785265.1 Clostridium sp.
TATGGGAAAGATATATTGAAAAGATAAAACCTAAGACACCAGTAGTAATATTTGAAGCAGTTAGTAAAAAAGAATTTTTAAAAAAATTATCTTTCTCCAAGCAAATTCACTCCTTATAAATCACAATAAAGTGTATTCTTAAGGAAAATGATTTATTCATTGTTAATAATTTTGAAAATACTAATATTAAGTAAAAATAGAATTAAAAAATTGTTTTATGTTATAATAAAAATATAAAATGATTTTTTTGAAAGGTTAGGTTATTTATGAAGTATGTTGAGTCAGATACCTTAGAATTAAAGCGTTGTGTTACAAAAGAATTAAAAAAAGAAATAATTGCTTTTGCCAATACTAAAGGTGGAAAAATATTAATTGGAATAGAAGATGATGGGGAGATTATAGGAGTAAATAATGCAAATGAAGTTTGTGAACAGATATCTTCTATGATTAATGATGGGATAAAGCCAGATATTACAACTATGATTGATTTAAAAATAGTTAATATAGAAGGCAAAGATATTATTGAATTAAATGTTCAAAGAGGATGTGCAAGACCATATTATCAATCAGATAAAGGATTAAAACCATCAGGAGTTTTTATAAGACTTGGAAATACTTCAATTCCAGCAAATGAAACCTCTATAAGAAATATGATAATTGAAACAGATGGAACTAAGTATGAAAATATACGTTCATTAAACCAAGAGCTTACTTTTAATTATGCTAAAGAGGAATTTAAAAAGAGAGGATTATCTTTTGAAGAAGTACAACAGAGGAGTTTAGGCATAATTGGAGAGGATAATTTATATACAAATTTAGGTTTATTATTGTCTGACCAATGTCAGCATATTATAAAAGTTGCTGTATTTGAAGGGATAGATAAGGAAATTTTTAAAACAAGAAAAGAATTTGGTGGGTCAGTGCTAAAGCAATTATCAGATGCTTATGAGTTTATAAATTTGAATAATAATGTTAATAGTAGTTATGAAGGATTATTAAGAATAGATTCATATGATTATGATAAGCTTGTAATAAGAGAAGCTTTATTAAATGCAATAATTCATAGAGATTATTCTTTTAGTGGAAGTATATTAGTGAATATTTATACTGATAGAATGGAATTTATTTCGTTAGGGGGACTTCCAACTGGCTTAACTTTAGATGACATAATGCTTGGAGTATCTCAATCTAGAAATGAAAAATTAGCAAATGTTTTTTATAGATTGGAGTTAGTTGAAGCATATGGAACTGGAATACAAAAGATTAAAAAAGATTATAAAAATACAAGACTAACCCCTGAATTTAATGTAACACAAGGAGCTTTTCAAGTGGTTCTTCCTAATAAAAATATAAACAAAAAATAAAAATCACTTTGTTTTTCTAGTAATTTTAAATCAATTAATGATATAAAAAAGGAGCTGTTGTACAAAAAATTTAATTACAATATTGTATGAATATTTGTTTAGTTAACAGCACCTTTTTTATTTTGTGTCTATATTAAGATATTATTTTAAATTTTCAGGGTTTAAGCATTTAAGCTCATCAATAACAAATATACCATCTTTTCTTATTAAAACATCATCAAAGTATATTTCTCCTCCACCATATTCAGGTCTTTGTATCCATACCAAGTCCCAGTGAAGAGCAGATTGGTTTCCGTTATCTGCATCCTCATAACAGCATCCTGGAGTAAAGTGTATAGAACCTGCAATTTTTTCATCAAATAATATGTCTTTCATTGGAGTAAGAATATAAGGATTTACTCCAATAGCAAATTCTCCTACATATCTTGCACCTTCATCTATATCAAATACTTTATTAATTCTTTCTGTATCATTTGAAGTAGCATTTATTATTTTACCATCTTTAAATGTAAGAACTACATTTTCATAAGTAAAGCCACCATGAGGAGAAGGAGTATTGTAGCTTATAGTACCATTTATAGAATTTTTAACAGGTGCTGTGTAAACTTCTCCATCAGGAATATTCATTTCTCCAGAGCATTTTATTGCAGGGATATCCTTTATTGAGAAAGTTAAGTCAGTACCAGGTCCTTTTAAGGTAACCTTGTCAGTTTTGTTCATTAATTCAACTAAAGAATCCATAGCTTTTGACATTTTAGAATAATCTAAATTACATACATTAAAATAAAAATCTTCAAAAGCATCATTACTCATATTTGCAGATTGAGCCATTGATGGTGTTGGATATCTTAAGATAACCCATTTTGTTTTTGGAACTCTTATTTTGCCATGAACAGGTTCTGCAAAATTTATATTGTATAATGCCATTTTATCAGAAGGAACATCAGATAATATAGCAGTGTTATCACCAGACCTTATTCCAATATAAGCATCCATATCATTCATTCTTAAAGCTTCATATTTAGCCATTAAATCAAGCTGTTCTTTTGAAGTGTTCATAAGAATTTCTCTATCTATTTCTTTATCCTTTAAAGTAACTAAAGGAATAGCCTTTGCTTTATAGGCTTCTTTAATAAGCTCTTTTACTAAGTCTTTACACTCTCCTATACCTTCTATTAACACTTTTTCTCCAGGCTTTAAGGCACAGGAATAGTTAATTAAGTTTTTAGCTAACTGATTATATCTTGGGTCTTTCATTTAAAAAAATCCTCCTTTTAAGTTTATCTATAATGTAGTATATCACTTTGTTTAGAGTTTTTAAATTAAGGATATAATTTAAGTGTGTGTAAATTTAAATAAAAATATAATAAATGGAATATATAATTTTTAATACTATTGTTTTTTTGTTATCAATAGCCTCTAAGTAATAATACAAAGGGATGATGGTTGTTAAACATAATGAACGTGGAGCAGGTAAAAATCTAAGTACTAATAAGACAAAGTGATGATGGCACTAAAATGAAAATTACAGAATTATGTTATTAGATGATAAGATTAATATATAAATTGAAGTATTTAATATATTATTTTGTTTTTTTACTTTGTTAGGTTTAAGTTAGGAAAAATATATTCAATTTGCTTTAACTAAAGAAAAAACATTAAAAAAGAATAAAAAGTCAGAATTTGTTGACAATTACCTTTGTGAAATATATTATCAAATTAACTAAAATTTTAATTTGAGGTAGGGGATTAAAAATGGCACAAGGGGATTTTACAAAACAAGCAGAAGAAACCTTTTTTGATATTATAGATGAATTAAATTCAGCAGAAGACGCAATAGAATATTTAAATGATAAGAGAAATACTATGAATTTTAGTTTTGAATTAAGAAGATTTATATGCAAAAAATTTGGAGATAAAACTAAGGATAATAAATATATTTGTACATTAAAGAATGAAAAAGAAGAAAAAGAAATAATTTTAGATAGTTATGATTTAGATGATTTATCTTTAAAAAAATATGAAGATTTTATTCTTTTTTATGGTAAGAAAAATAATGTAAGTATTTCAAGGGCTGATGCAAGAAGATGGGTTAAAGATGAAGTTAGTTGTAAAAGACATAAGCTTTTTCAAATTAGTTTTGCATTAGAAATGAGTATTGAAGAAACAAATATGTTTTTAACTAAAATTTTATGTGAACAGGGATATAATTTTAGAAATGAAGAAGAAATTATATATTATTTTTGCAGAAAAAATAATATGAGCTATGATAAGGCTAAAAGTTTAATAGAAATAACTGAAAAAATAGATAACAATAAAAAGAAAGAAGAGGATATATACACAAAACATTTTAAGAAAGAAGTAGAAGTTATTAATAGTGAAGAAGAACTTTTAAATTACATTAAGAAAAATAAACATAATTTTAAAGGATTTAGTAGAACTGCAAAAGATAAATTTATAGAAGC
>JALFQD010000381.1 GCA_022785265.1 Clostridium sp.
CATATAGTTTTTGCAACAACACCATTAAATAAATTTATAAATGATTGGCATCCTGTAAAAATAAATACTTTGTTTATCTATAATGGAGACAAGCTTATTTATGAAGGAGAAGCACATGAAAATGAATATATTAAGCCAGAATTAAGAGCAGAAACATCTTATGTAATTTAAATAATAATAATAATTGAACATATTATTTTGTCCTGACTTGGAGGCTATCAGGGCAGAAGAGCAAAATAATATGTTCAACTAGTTAGAAGGTGTTAATTATTACTTTGTGTTGACTTGGAGTTAGCAGGGGGAAAAAGTAATAATTAACACTTTTTATATTTGTTCAATTTTGCATTTATGTTTTTTATCTGCTTTGTTATAACATATTGCTACTGCAAGAATTTTTCTATCTTCATTTTCTTTTATGAATTTTTGAGAATATTTTTTTTCTTTAATTTGCTTTAAAGCATTTTCAGGAGTATCATTAACTTTTAATTCAAGAATAAAAGCTGTATCTCCTTTTCTTCTTGGATGAAACATAAAATCTACATATCCTTTACCTGTCTTTTCTTCACGTTCAATTCTATAATAATTTCTTGCATAAAGATAAGCTAAAGTTATGATACAAGAAAGACTATTTTCATCATTATATTTAAGTATTGGAATTTCACTATTA
Source organism: Clostridium sp. (assembly GCA_022785265.1). Taxonomy (GTDB): domain Bacteria; phylum Bacillota; class Clostridia; order Clostridiales; family Clostridiaceae; genus Clostridium. The sequence goes on from JALFQD010000381.1 coordinate 668, forward strand.
TGAATTTCATCAATTACCTTACTTACAGTTTCAGAATCTTCTTTAAGGGTTGCTTTTAATGTAGTTTCTGATTTTTTAACCATTTGCATAACATCGCCAAAAGATTCATCTTTTAAAGCTTTTTCAAATTCTTTCATTAATTCTTTATTTGGTATTTTAATTCTTCCTTCATAATATGATAAAAAACCATATATTATCATTGCTGAATAAATTTCCTCTTTTGTTCTAGGTTCTCTTTGTCCTGCTCTATATTCTTCATCTATGGTAATATCTATAAAATTTCCAGCTACCATTTCTATAACATCATTTTTAACATCTGCAATATTATATTTTAAGTAGAACAATACTTCATCCATTGCACCTGTACTGGTCCAATAATTTTCACAATAGCCATTTTTCAATGCAATTGCCACAGAACGAGGATTATATATTTTAATACCATTTGGTGTCATATAGCCATTATACCATTCTTCTAATTCTTTATATTTTATTTGCTTATTTTTTTGGCATAAATTAATAACCTCTTCTTCAGTAAAACCAAAATATTTTGCATATAATCTATCTTTTAAAAAAGTATATTCATCAAACATGTTAAGAGCAGAACCAGTAGAATATTTTTTTATTGGAAGCACTCCAGTCATATAGCATAAAGCCACATATTCTTTATCTTTAAGTAAGGTTCTTAAAAATTCTAAGAAATCCTTTTGATTTTCTTCAAATAGATTATGACTAAATATATAGTCCCATTCATCTATTATAAATATAAACTGCTCTTGTATTTTTTCAAACATTTTAAACAAATCATCAGTATATTTTAACTTATCACCATATAATTCTAATAAATCTTCTTTTAGATATTTTTTTATGTTGCCAATATAATCATCATAGCATTTCATATTTTCTGGTATATCATTAAAGGAAATGTTTATAACATTATATTTATTTAAATGTTCTTGATAATTTTCATATTTACTTATATTTAATTTATCAAAAATATTTTTTGTATTTAAATTTTTTGTATAATATGCTCCAAGCATATCAGTTATTGAAGTTTTTCCAAACCTTCTAGGTTTTGTTATACATATATATTTACCTTTAGTTGATATTTGATTATTTAATTTTTCTATTATGCTTGATTTATCTACAAAATATTTTTCATTAAGTAATTCTTTAAATTTTTTTAGCGGAGAAGCTGAATTTAAATATATTCCCATTTTGTTCACCTTCTTAATTTATAAATGATAGAATATTGAATTTAATAATATTATTATACAATAGTTTTGCTTATATTTCTCCCATCATAATATACTAAAGTTCCAACATCAATACATTTCTCATATAATTCAGCATCTGGTACACTAATTGTAATCTTTTCATTGGTCTCATTATCTTGTAATACAACATCAACACAATATTTTTCACCTTCAGGAAGCTCTTCACACCCAAAATCTTGTTCTGTAATATCAATAACTGTATAAGTTTTCATGAAATCCTCCATTTATATTATTTGTAAACTAATAATTGTTATTTTAGCATAACATAAAGATGATAACAATAAAACACAATTATTGTTTTTAAGTATTTACAAAGAGGTCTATTAATGATAGACTTAAAGTATAAATAAGGTCTATTATGGATAGACCAAGGAGGTTTTAATATGAAAAATTATAAGTTAGCAGAAACTGAAATGAAATTTGCTGAAATAGTGTGGGAAAATGAGCCAATAAAATCTGGTGAATTAGTTTCAATATGTGAAGAAAAATTAAATTGGAAAAAGTCTACCACATATACAGTTTTAAAAAAGCTATGTTTAAGAGGAATATTAGAAAATAATAACTCAATAGTAACCTCTCTTATTTCTAAAGATAAATATTATAAATTTAAAAGTGAAGAATTTATTGAAGATACTTTTGATGGCTCATTGCCAAAGTTTTTAACTGCTTTTATGGGTAATAAAAAACTAAGTAAAAAACAAGCAGAAGAGTTAAAACAATTAATCGATAGCTATGAGGAGGAATAGTTATGGAAGAATTGTTTTTAAAAGTTTTAAAAATGAGTATAACTTCTTCTTATGTAATACTTTTTGTAATATTAGTAAGATTTTTATTAAAAAGATTTCCTAAAATATTTTCTTATATGCTATGGCTAGTGGTTTTGTTTAGGTTGATTTGTCCAGTTTCTTTTGAAAGTAATATAAGTTTAATTCCTAAAAGTAATTCCATAATATTAGAAAATGATTTTGTTAATGAATCTTCAATTAAGCATTATGTTGATAATATAGAAGATACTATTCAAAATTATAATAATATAGAAGAGAATAAGTCTATTGATACAAGTTCATTAAATATAATATCTCTTGTTTCTAAACTTTGGATAGTAATAATTATTTTTATGATATCATATAGTATTTTTTTAATTATAAAGCTTAAGAAGAATTTAAAATCTTCTATTCATATAAAAGATAACATTTACAAACTTTCTAATATAAACACAGCATTTGTTTTTGGTATTATTAAGCCCAAAATATATATTCCAAAAGGACTTTCAGAAAAACAAGAAAAATATATATTAGCTCATGAAATGGTTCACATAAAGAGAGGTGACTACTTAATTAAGCTAATATCATATTTAGCATTAATAGTTCATTGTTTTAATCCACTTGTATGGCTTTCCTTTAAATTAATGTCAAAGGATATGGAAATGTCTTGTGATGAAAGAGTAATTAAAGAAATGGGAGTTAGTATAAAAAAGGAATATTCAAAAGCATTATTATCTTGTGCAAATAAAGAATCTTCATTAAAAGGAGCACCTATTGCTTTTGGAGAAGAAGATGTAAAAGGAAGAATTAAAAACGTTCTTAATTATAAAAAACCTAAAATTTTTATAACAATTATATTGTCTATAACAATAATAGCTATAATGTTATTATTTATATTCAATCCAATTAAAGAAATAGATTCTAGTAGCATATCTAAAATCAATGAAGATAATATTAAAGTTGATGATATAACTGACCTTAATGAAGATGAGTTTATAGAAAAGTTAGTTTGTAATGCAGTAGATTCTAAAATACTAAATAAAAATAAGAATGAATTTATTATAATTGCTCCCAAAATATTTGGAAGTTATGAGGAGGAAAATAAGATAAAAATTTTTGCTAATATATATGTTAAACACTATATAATTAAGGAAAAAATATTAGAATTAAATATGGGTTCTAATATACCAACTGCCATAACCTATAGTAAGGATAAAAATGATAATTATGTTTTAGAGGAATATATGCAAGCAAGGGAGGGTTCTGAATTTTCATTATCAATAAAGGAATTTTGCACTATGCCAATATCAAAAAAGCCTATAAATGGTTTAGCAGATGAAATAATAAATCAATATTCAGATAATGAATATTTTCAAACTTTAGAAAGAAAGAATCTAATAAAATATTTAAAAGATAACAAAATGGAGGATTACCTTTATTATTAATAGGATATATAGAAAGTTCACACAAAACTTGTAAAATAAAGAAATTTATATTATAATTATAAAAAATAACCATAATACATTAATAATAAGAGGGGGATGTCATGAAGTTATTAAAAACAATTAGAAATTTAGCTTTTTATTTAGGTTTATATACAATTATTCAAATTTTAATGGGAATTATATTTGGAATTGTCAATTTCACTAGTATGCAAGGTATGACAACTGATGAAGCTAATACTTTCATGCAAGGATATATATATACTTTGACTGGTATTGCTACAATATTTACATTAATAATTTATGCAATAGTATTGAAGATAAGAAAAAGAAATATTATTAAAATCTGTAATTTTAAAAAGATAGGAATTAAAGATGGAATATATACAATGTTAATATCTTTAGGAATTGCAATATTAAGTTGTTCATTAGTGACTATATTACAAGACAAATTTGAATATAATGTTGGAGAAAATTTAAGTAATGCAAATAATATAGTCCTTACATTATTTATAGCAATAATATTAATACCAATATTTGAAGAAATATTATTTAGAGGATTAATATTTAATGATTTGAGGAGCAAATACAATATAGTTGTAGCAGTATTAATTCAAGGTTTGATTTTTGGAGTTATGCATGGAAATATAATACAAGGAATATATACTGTAATTTTAGGGGTTATATTGTCTATGATTTATATATGGACAGACTCAATATATGTATGCATTATAGGACATACAACATATAATTTATTAGGAACTTTGGTTGTGCCTAATATATTTGAATCAATAAATGAAAAAATAATTTATTTTTTAATGATTATTGGAATTATATTAATAGGAATCTTCTGCAATCTAATGTATAAAAATAGAAAAGAATTAAAAGTGACTACAACTAATGTATAAAAATATTATTTTATTAAAGAAATGATAATAAAAAAATATCAAGTTTAAAAAATTTAAGTAAGCAATAAAAAGCTGCAATGAAAATTTAAGTCATTGCAGTTTTTTTCCTTTCAATAAAATTAAAGTAAGGTATCAACACCATTTACATTAGCTTGTTCATTATCATCTATAGGAATTACAATATATTTTTGTCCATCAATTATTTGTGACTTTATTTGAGATACTTTTTGTGGTTTTACTTTAAGTACAATATCATAATTAGATGTATATTCAGGATTTATATTTTGTATAGAATCATCAGAAGTTGTTTCAGTAGTATTTTCTGAATTTATTTCTAAGTCAGTTTTATTTTTAGAAGCTTCTTCTAATTTCTTACTTGTGTGTTCTAGCTTATTTTGTAGTATTTCTACTTGTTTTTCAAGATTTTTTTCTTTTTTCTTTTGCTCATTTGCTTTAAGGGCTTTTGTATCTACTAAATCTTCTGCAATAGGGGGAGTGTTTCCAAATTCTTTTGTATAGAATTTTTCAATTTTTGTAGAAATCTCTTCAGAAACTCCATTTTCAGCTAGAATATCTTGAATAGCATCATTAGTTAAAATTACAGATTCACTATCTTTACCATTAAGGTTGTTGTTTTCATCAATTATACTATTTAAGTTTTCTTGAATTTCCATAAATAAGCTTTCAGATTTTTCTTCATCACTTCCAAAAGCATTAGTGATAATATTTTGGAATGTCTCTTTCTTTTCAGTAGCAGTTTTCTTTGAAGAACATCCAAGAACTTCTTCCATTAATTCTGGATGAGAATCTTTTGCATTTTTAGTATAGTACATAACAGAGTTAACATCACTACTACGGTCTATAAAAGCTGGAAATACAAATCCGTTAGTAGGAGGCTCTACTACCCAATCTCTAACACGTACTCCTATTCTATTATCATCTTCTAAGTATCCAAGACCTGGTTTAGAAAGTGACACTGGACATATTGCACATAATATATATTCATATACTTCTTCAGATTCATCTAATTTTAGGTTGTCCTTAGTTTTTGTAATAACATCATAAGCATCATGAAAAATAAGTATTAAAAAGTTACCTGTATAATCATAGCTATCTATTATTGATTTATAAAAGCTATCAAGCATATTATCATCTTTTAACTTGCTCTTTTTTAGTGCCATTAAAAAAGATTGCTTTTCATTTGTATTTTCTTCATTAAGTGGAAAGTTAAGCTCTAAAAGATTATTACCTATTGTTCCAGAAAGAACTTTTTTTGCAATCTCTAAATATTTAAAGAACTCATCCTCTTCTAGATTAAGAAAAGTTTCTTTAAAGTTTAAAATAATATTTTTTTCACCATTTACATAACAACCACACATTTTGGTAAAGGTACAATCGTCTTTTTTTAAACGTCTTTTTAATTCTAAAATATCTTTTTTCCTCATTGTTTTAAAAACCTCTCATTTTATTCATTTAAAGTATTTATCTATAAGTATAATATTGAAAAAATATCTCTGCAAGTTGATAATTTATGTAAAAAATCCATTTTAAATATTTATAGCAAAAATTAAATAGAATAATATATAATAATAAATGAAAAAATAATAAAAAACGAATGGAGATAAAAATGGATAAGAAAAACAATAATACTTTAGGAACATTAAAAATAAGCAGTTTATTAGGAAAGTTTGCAGTGCCTAGTATTATAGCAATGCTTGTTGGAGCATTATATAATATCGTAGACCAATTTTTCATAGGAAGAAGTGTCGGAGAACTTGGAAATGCAGCAACTAATATAGCATTTCCCTTAAGTACATCTTGTATTGCTATAGCACTTCTTTTTGGGATTGGTGCAGCTTCTGCATTTAACTTGACATTAGGAGAAGGAAATAGAGAGAAAGCTTTATATTACATAGGTAACTCATCAACATTATTATTAGGTCTTGGAACAATCTTATGCATAATATCACAAATATTTTTAACACCTATGTTGAAGTTTTTTGGTTCACCAGATAATATATTAGAATATGCAAAAATATATACAAGAATTACTGCTATAGGCTTTCCATTCTTAATATTTTCTGTTGGTGGAGGGCATTTGATAAGGGCAGATGGAAGTCCTAAATATACAATGATTTGCAACTTATCAGGAGCTATTATTAACACTATTTTAGACCCTATATTTATATTTAAATTTAATATGGGAATGGCAGGAGCTGGTCTTGCAACTATAATTGGTCAAATTTTTTCTGCATTTTTGACTTTTAGATATTTAAATAATTATAAAGCTGGTAAAGTTCAAAAGTGTCATCTTATTCCAAAATGGGAGTATAGTAAAAAAATTATATCTCTTGGAGCAGCACCATGCTTTAACCAATTAGCTATGATGATTGTACAAATTATAATGAATAAATCACTAACTTATTATGGTTCAAAGTCTATTTATGGAGAATCAATACCTTTAGCATGTTCAGGTATAATTACAAAGGTAAATATGATTTATATGTCAGTAGTTATTGGATTGTCTCAAGGGCTTCAGCCCATAGTAAGCTTTAACTATGGAGCTAAAAATTATGATAGAGTAAAAAAAGCATATTCATTAGCAATAAAATATGCATTAATTATTTCTGTAATTTCATTTTTAGCATTTCAACTAATACCAAAACAAATTATTTCTTTATTTGGTTCAGGTTCAGAAATGTATTATAAATTTGCAATTGAGTATTTTAGAATATTTTTATTCTTTACTTTTGTAAATTGTATGCAACCAATATCATCTAATTTCTTTACAGCAATAGGAAAGCCTAAGAAGGGAATATTTTTATCATTAACAAGACAAATATTATTTTTACTTCCACTAATTTTAATACTTCCATTGTTTATGGGTATTGATGGAATTATGTATTCAGGACCAATAGCTGATTTTATTGCGGCTGTAGTATCTTTTGGAATGGTGTATATTGAATTTAGAAATATTAATAAGCTTCAAAATGAAATGCTTAGAAAATCTTTTATTTAGGGGGATGATTGAAATGGAGAATAATATTCAAATTTTAATAGTAGAAGATGATGAGGATATCAATAAATTACTTTACAATATATTATCTAAAAAAGGTTATAAAGTGAGAAGTGCATTTTCAGGTTCTGAAGCCATTATGTGTTTAGAACAGTTTAATTATGACCTTGTACTTTTAGATTTAATGCTACCAGGTTTTTCAGGTGAAGAGATTATTGATGTTATAAGAAAAAATAAGATTATGCCTATAATAGTAATCTCAGCAAAATCATCTCAGGATGATAAGATAAATGTATTAAAAAGTGGAGCAGATGATTTTATAAGTAAACCCTTTGATATTAATGAAGTATTAGCGAGAGTAGAGTCACAACTTAGAAGATATATGAAATTTAGCAAGTTAGAAAATAAAAAGGATACTAAGATAAAATATAAGAACTTAGTATTAGATACAGAAAGCAAAAAAGTTTTAGTAAATAACAAAGAGGTATTATTAACTGTAAGAGAATTATCTATTTTAGAGTTACTTTTATCTAATCCAAATAAAGTGTTTACAAGAGCTAATCTTTTTGAATCTGTATGGCATGATGAATTTTTAGGAGATGATAATACTATAAATGTTCATATAAGCAATTTAAGAGCAAAGCTATCAAAAGCTGATAAAGATACTGAGTACATAAAAACTGTTTGGGGTATTGGCTTTAAATTAAGTGATATTTAAACTTAAGACTTTCTTAATATTTTCTTTAGTATATCTTATAGGTATGTTTTTATAATGAAAGCATAGTTAAAGAAAAGGGGAGGAAATATTAATGGAAGATATAGTATTAAAAACTCATAATATTACAAAAAAATATGGTGATCAGATATCAAATGATAAAATAACTATGACTATTAAAAAGGGAGAAATTTATGGACTTATAGGAAAAAATGGAGCAGGAAAAACCACATTATTTCGTATAATTACAGGATTAAGCCATAAAACTAGTGGAGATTTAGAGCTATTTGGAAAATCAGGTGAAAAAGAGCTAAACATGGCGAGAACTATGATAGGAAGTTTAATTGAAAGTCCAGCTTTTTATGGAAGTATGACAGCAAAGGAAAATCTTGAAGTTTCAAGACTTATTAGAAATATAGCTGGAAAAGAATGTATAGATGAAGTTTTAGAATTGGTTGGATTAGCTGATACAGGCAAGAAGAAGGTAAAGAACTTTTCTTTAGGAATGAGACAAAGACTAGGTATTGCAAATGCACTATTAGGAAATCCAAAACTTCTTATATTAGATGAGCCTATAAATGGTTTAGACCCAATGGGAATAGTTGAGATAAGGGAACTTTTAAAGAAGGTTAATAAAGAAAAGGATGTAACAATATTA
>JALFQD010000047.1 GCA_022785265.1 Clostridium sp.
CATAAATTTATCAAGCCATTTTTTTATTTCCTCTTCACTATAATCATCTTTAAAAGCTTGCTTTGCAAGGAAGAAAATTCTTTCCTTAGAAGAACCATGTTTTATAAAATGATATAAGAAGAAATCATGAAGCTCATAAGGACCTACAATATCTTCTGTTTTTTGAGCTATATTACCTTTAGCGTCTTTTGGAAGAAGTTCAGGACTTACAGGAGTATCTAAAATGTCTAGTAATGTTTTTGAAGCAATAGGAGTAGATTCATTTTCTGCTACATATTTTACTAAATATCTTACTAAGGTTTTAGGGATAGATGGATTTACAGAGTACATTGACATATGGTCTCCATTATATGTACACCATCCTAAAGCAAGCTCTGATAAATCACCTGTACCTATTAAAAGACCACCTTCTTTATTGGCTATATCCATAAGTATTTGAGTTCTTTCTCTTGCTTGAACATTTTCATAAGTAACATCATGAATTTTAGCATCATGCCCTATATCTTCAAAGTGCTGAAGAGCAGCTTTTACTATATTTATTTCTCTAAAATCACATCCAAGTTCTTTACATAAAGTTACTGCATTGTTGTATGTTCTATCAGTAGTTCCAAAGCCTGGCATTGTTATAGTTACTATGTTTTTCATAGGAAAATTTAATAATTTAAATGTTTTTACTATAACAAGTAGAGCTAAGGTTGAATCAAGTCCACCAGAAATTCCTACAACAGCTTTTTGTGATTTTGTATGTTCAAATCTTTTTGCAAGTGCTGAAGATTGTATGTTAAATATCTCTTTGCAACGCTCATTTCTTAAAGCTTCATTTGAAGGTACAAAAGGATGTTTATCAATATAGCGATTAAAATCTAATATTTCAGTATTATCATATGAAAAATTAATTATTTGAGGCTCTGTATAAAGTATTTTTGAAGAATCTCTAAAGCTTAAGTTTTTTAATCTTTCTGCTTTTAGTTTAAATAAATCTATAATGGAGTAGATTATTTCACTTTCTCTTTGGAATCTCTCATTTTCATAAAGAGTAGTTCCATTTTCAGTTATAAGAAGGTGCCCACTAAATAAAAGGTCAGTAGAGGATTCATGAACTCCTGAAGAAGAGTATATGTATCCACACATGGAACGAGCACTTTGATTTTGAACTAAAGCTCTTCTGTAGTCTGCTTTGCTTACAAGTTCATTTGAAGCTGAAAGATTTCCTATTATGTTGGCTCCCATTAAAGCTAAGTAAGAGCTAGGAGGGATTGTTACCCAAAGGTCTTCACATATTTCAACTCCAAAGGTAAAATCATCACATGAAAATAGAAGATTAGTTCCAAAAGGTACATTTTTTTGAAAAGAAAAATCTACAGTTTTGCTTGTAATGTTTAATCCTTCAGTAAACCAACGTTTTTCATAGAATTCGCTGTAGTTTGGAATATAGCTTTTAGGAACTATTCCTAAAATTTTTCCTTTGTATAGTATGTAGCCACAGTTATATAGAGCATTATGATATAAAAGAGGAGCACCTACTGCTATGAGCATATCAATATTTTTAGTTTCATTTAGTATATATTCAATTGCATTAATTGAGTTTGTAAGTAGGGTGTTATGTAAAAATAAATCACCACATGTATATGAAGAAATAGAAAGTTCAGGGAATACCATAACTTTAGTATTAACCATATTTGCTTCTTTTATACATGATAAAATTTCTTTTTTATTAAAATCAGTATCTCCAACTTTTGTCACAGGACAAGCAGCTGCTACTTTTATAAAGTCCATATAGTATCATCTCCTAATATTTCATTATCTGACCTTTATATTTTACTTTTAAAAAATTAGAAAATCAATGAAAAGAAGCAAATGGAAGAGGAAACACTATTAAAAGATAAAAAATACTATATTTAAAGTAAAAAATAAACTTGAAATAAGATTTATAACAATGTATTATAAAGACATGGAAAAAATATATTAATTTTTTTGTTATAATAAAAAGTAAGTTAAATAAGTTATAAATAGAAAAAATAATGTATAATTTTTCTAATATGTGGTATAATAAAGAAAATTCAAAAAAATGCCACAATATATAAACAAAGGGGGAAGCGTTATGGGAACAATTATATTTTGGCTAGTGGTAGCAATAATACTTGTTGCAGTTGATGTTTTAACTAGTGCATTTATTTTTTGTTGGTTTTCAATTGGAGCAATAGCTGCCTTGATATTAAAGTTAATGAACTTTGGTTTTATAGGACAGTTCTTGGGCTTCACAATAGTAAGCTTAATAGCAATAGCTATTGGATATCCTTTAACAAAAAATGCAGTGAAAAAATCAGTTAAACATACTCCACTTATGGAGGAAACTTATATTGGAAAG
>JALFQD010000086.1 GCA_022785265.1 Clostridium sp.
TAAGTGCGGCAGCATTAGAACCAGGATCAGTTGAACCAATATAAATTTGGTTAGTTAAATCAAAACCGACAGTAGGTGTGATAGCTGGATTAATACTATCAGCGTATTTCTTTGTGCATACATCATTATCTGCTGTTGGAGTATAGGATGAAGCCATTTGTATCTTGCCGCCTTCGGCCATTTGATTTACTTCATCTTTGTATAGACGCTATTCTTGTTCACCATCTATAATACATATTGTCTATTCTCCGATAGAGCCATTTTCTTTTAATGTTTTATATAAGGTTTTAGAAGGAACCTAATGTATAACTAATTCATTAAGAGAAGTATCTGAATTTATTGACATTTACTTTTCTCCTTCCTATTTTATTTTTATTTTCTTATATAAATAAAAAATAGGACATAATAATTAAATTATTATGTCCTATTTAAGAAAGGGGGTGAGTTAAATGTTGTAAATAAAAATTTATTTCTTATTTACATTTATATTATATAAAATAATTTTTTAAAAATCAAATTTTATAATGCCTAACTCCATGTATCCGCAGCAGTTTTTGCCCATACACCTTTTATTTTATGCCAGCCGGTTAAGTTAACAGTAGGTCCACCAATGAAAGCACCTGTTCCAGCATTTTCATAGAGCACTTCATTTACTTTATCCCATAAGCCATATACATTATCTGATATTCTTTTGACTGGAATAAAATCACGAATTAATGTACCATTATCATAAATTTTACAAGAATAGAATTTATACTAAGCTCCACTACTACTGGTTTGTATAGCTGATGTAGAAGAAGTCTAATTAGCTGCTATAAATAAAATAATAGGCATTATAGAAGTTGTAGATGTATTTAAAGTAAAATCCGTTAATTCTGAAGAGTTATTTATTAATGTAGTATTTTTATTAGCATCAACAGTTATTTTAGTATTTACATCATAAGTTGTAGTAGTAGTTTTAGAAGTCCCATAATAATCTCTACGAATAGCTTTACTGATATAAAAAGCAGAAAAAGTTTTAGCATCAGTTCCAGAAGCAGCTGTTCTACCTCCTGTATATAATGCCTAATTATCTGCTATCGTTGGTTCAAATGTAAATATTACTCTGGTATTGCCTGTAGGAATAAACTAAGTATTTATATACTATGTGCCATTTAGTTTAATATATTCTAATTCAACTAATTCGCTAGGAATAGTAGTACTTGCTCCAGTATTTATAAATATATTTTTATAATTTTTCCAAGTTGTAGAATCTGTTTTTACTAAAGTATTCCCGGAACCGGCTTTTATAACAGTAATACGTATATAACCATTATCTCTATGCCCTGTTTCATTTATACCTGTTGGAGAAATAAATTCAGCATTACCAGCAATCGTTTGAGCATCAGTTAGATAATAAGACGAATTAAGTAAACAACCGGATGGATAGTTAGAAGCAGTTGATGAAGTATATACATAACCAGAACCGCCGCCTCCTGCATTTCCATACGATCCAGCAGCCCCGCCATACCAGCCGCCGCCGCCGCCGCCTCCAGAGCGTGTTCCTGCTCCAGAATAAGATCCACCTACGCCAAAAGATCCATTTAATCCTTTATAAGAATCAGGATTAGATGAAGTTCCTGCTGAAGTAGCTCCACCTCCAGTTACAGTATTATTCTTAGCTCCGCTGCTATTGGTAACAGCTCCTCCTCCAGAAGTTCCTCCTCCGTATCCTCCAATAAAAGTAGTTTCATTTGCTCCTGCTCCGCCACCGCCACCGCCAGCAACTATTACTCTAGCGTGTAGGGAATCTTGACCAATGCGAATATCAGAAGCTCCACCACCTGATCCTGAATCATAGTCACTACTAGCTTCAGCCATTCCTCCTCCATTGAAAACAGTTGATTCAACTTTACTATAACCACCACTTCCAGTATATAAATAACAAATAGTATCAGAAGATAATGCTAAAATTCCTGTAGAATATCCTCCATTTCCACCTATATTAGCACTTGGATTACCAGTACCACCTTGGGCACCCCAACATTCTAATTTATACTATCCTTCTGGAAGAGTGATCTATTTCGCGGAACCACTATAAGGACAATTTAATATATCTCCTGTTTTTATTTTGTTTGGAGTTGTAGAAGTTAAATCATATGTTGCCAATTAAATCAACTCCTTATTAATTTTCATATTGTATCCAGATATCACCTATATTACCATCTGATGCTGTTGGTTCATTAGTAGATACTAATATTGGACGATAATACCGCTACGAAGAAGAAATATCTGTTGTAATTCCCTTACTTTCTAAATAAAGAGCATCTGGAACTTTACTACACCAACTTGAATCAGTAAACCAAGTATTAGTTTTATCTACGCCATAACAAACATCATAAGTTGTAGCATAAGGAGCTGAACCAATTCTATCATAAAACCATAATACTGTAGTACCATCGGGAATTTGAGCTAGTTCATATATTTTCCCTGAATAGTAAAGTAAGACGTCTTTTCCACTGTCATAGGCATCTTTAATTTCCTAGTAAGTAGTTGTATTATAAGTGGCAACAAATACGCCGCCCGCATTTTCAATCTATTCTATAAGTTTAGGTTTAGACATTCAAAAACCTCCTTTAATTAATTGTTTCCCATTTGGTCTGATTCCAAAATTTTAATTTTTTATTTATTGTATCAATCCAAAATTTTCGTTTATCATTTGGTTCATTATCAGATAAGATAAAACAACTATCTATTGCATTTTGTTTTACTAATTCACGGGCAACAATATCTTCAGAAATTTCAATAGCTATTGCCCCTTGTACGCCCATAACAGTAATATAATCATTATCTTCTGTAGTAAAATTTAATAAATTAATTGTTTTATTCTCTATCTAATAATTAATTTCATTAATCATTAATAAACCATTGTAATATATATTTATTGTCTCCGTATTCTCTAAATCAAATGGTATAGTAAATGATGATTGCCCTTTTTCGCATTTAATATTGTATTTATAAAATGGTGTTTCATTGTCATTAATTATATATAGTTCATCATCATTTACTAAACCCTATTCAATCATCTAATTAAAAATTTTTTTAGATGGAACTTTATTTATGACCAGAGCTTCTGTTAATTTCTCATTATTTTTTATTTCCATCTATTAATCTCCTTATTAACCCCAAGCAACAGGTACTGGCGTCCAAGTTCCAGTTGTAGATGTACGATATTTAAAAGTACCAGTTGAAGCAGTAGTATCAATCCATAACAATGGTGTAGTGCCAGAAGCCGGAGCTGTAGACCCTATATAAATTGCATAATTAGTAGATGTACCTACTGGAGGGTCTATATTAGGCACATGATTATCTACATACTATTTAGTAGCAACATCTCCATTTGCTGAAGGAGTATAAGCACTATCCATAGTAATTTTACCATTAGCCGTCATAGTATTTGTTTTATTTAAAAACATAATACTGGAAGTATCTGAAGGCAATGTAGCTACTAAATTATTTATTTCAGTAATAGCATTTGATTTTACTGTATTAATTTCTGTAGAGGCTTGTGATTTTATATTATTAATAGCAGTAATAGTCTCTGATTTTGCAGTATTCATTTGAGCAATAGCATCTGTTGCCTCTTGGGCAAAATCAATTGCTGCGGCCCCTTCTATACCCATTACAGTAAGGTAATCGCCTGCTTCAGCAGTAAAATCAACAAGGGTAATATCTTTACCAGATATTGTATAGTTATCTGTCTCTTTCATCATTATACCATTATAATAGACAGTAAGGGCACTACTATCTTCAAAATTAAATGGAATGGTAAATGTAGACTAGCCTGCCGTTGCAGTAAATGTGAATTTATTTATAACATGCTCAGTCTCTTGAACAAGATATAATTCATCATCATTAATTAAATTTTGTTCTACCATTGTAGCATAAATTTCTGCTGATGGCACTTTATTTATTTTTAATGAGGATATTTGTTTTGATGTACTCGTTAAAGCCATTTATTTATATACCTCCTCTGAATTTTTTGTAAAAGCTAAACATCCTCCTTGACATGAAAGATTTAAAAATTTTTTACATTCTTGGCATTTTCCGCCATTATTTAGTAACCTTTTAGGATACATTTTTTTAAGTAAAAAATAATTCTCTGCTTCTTGGATATTATCAAACTATTTTAGATCAATTAAGCTATAAGCTCCAAAACAAGCAGTTGCTTTCATATCAGGGGTTATATCTACAACTGGATTACATAAATTATGCCATCCAGTCACATTTTTATTTAATATTATTTTTTCTTCTTCTGAAAAATAACATAATGGTATATTATTACAGTCTAAATGGATTTGTATTTGTTCATTTTCACAATCTTTTACAAAATTTAGAAATAAATTTTTTGCATTTAAATAATATTCATCTTTATCAATATTATTATAATTACAAGTTGGAGCTACATAACTGCATCTAACCGTTCGAAATCCAAATTTTTTAGACATTTTTATTATATACTAATAATCAATAATGTCTGGATATAAATTTATACCTAAAGTGATGTGATCTAAATTATTTAATGCTTTAAATGTATTTAAAGTTAAATTAATTTTATTCCATTTTTCTTCTCCAATAATATCAGGATGATTTAAATTAATTAAAACATTATTTTGTTTATTAAATAATTTAGCATAATTGTATAATTCAATTCCATTTGAAAATGTAACTGTAGAAACATTGTGTTGTTCTGCAAAATTTGAAATTTTAGTAAATACATCTTCAAATTTGGGATGTATCGTAGGTTCTCCTCCTATAATTCCAATTCTTCCGAAATTAGTACTGTGACTTAAAAAATTTAATATATCGTCTAATTCTTTATCTGTTATAAATTGTTTTTTTTCTTCAGTAATAAATTTATTTGCAAAACAATATGGGCACTATAAATTACAATAATTTAAAATTGCTATATTAGCCATTTATTTTATTTAGCTCCTTTATTTCATTTAAGGTCTTGTAAGAATTTGATTCTAATAACTATAAAAATATAGGATTGTAAATATCTTTTCTTGTAATATCAATGTTTTTTATTAATTCATAAACATTAGTCAAAAGATTTTTTGTATATTCACAGTGACGAGGGTTTAAAATTTCATAATTATGATTTGTTTCATAATTAAGTCCCATACAACCTCCATGACATACATTTCTCCATTCACATAAACTACATTTTTCTTCTAATTTTATTTGTTTACCAATAATATTTAAATAATTTTTACTATTTAAAAAATCACTATAATTATTTATATCATTAATATTTAATATAGGAGTATCTTTAGGAGACTATCCACAAAATCCTATATTACCAAAAGCATCTATATAAATCCATCCACCAATACAATAATCATCTTCACAATTAGATGGAATATTTAAAACTCGTAAAATCTATCGTATTACATAATGGTCATTTATTGGGTTATTAATATCATGTATCCAATAATCTATGTAATTGGTCATATAATTTAAAGCATCATCATTATGTATTAAATATACATTAGAATTTTCAATTATATTTTCTCGAACGATACATGACTATACATTTTTTATCTATAAACTTTTAAAGTATTCATAATTTTGAATTATATCTTTTATTGTATCATTATAATAAACACAAATAAACCCTACTTCATCTTTATGCCGTGATATTAAATCTAATACTGCTTTAGTGCTTTTTTCTCCTCTGGATAAATTATTTTTTAGTCCATCAAATGATGTTCCCCAACGGATATTTAAATTATTTAAAAAATTATATTTTTCTTCATTTAATAGTATAGAATTTGTCTATAAAGTTGTAGGAAAAGTGTACCCTTTTTCTTTTTTGATCTATTCTAAATAAGATAATAGGTCTTCAGGTAATAGTAAAGGCTCTCCTCCATGCCAAGTAATTTCTCTAATTATTGGACCTAATTTTTCAATAATTTGGTCTAATATATCTTTAGAAATAATAGCATTTAAATATTCTTCTCTAAGACAATGATTTTCACAATAAATGCAATTTGAATTACATTTATAGCTACCATGAAGTAAAATCAAAATTTTATTATATACTTTTATTTTTAAATCTGGGTTCTATTTTTTATAGTAAGATAAAAATAATTCTTTATCAGTCATAACTTATATTCTCCAAAATTTTATAAAAAAATTCTTCTGGTTTTAATGGAGTAGAAATACCTCCAATTTCTTTTATCGCCGCACTTAAATCCGTAAATAAATCTTCTAAAGTATTATAATTTTTTGAACTAATATTTTTAGATTTTAAACTATTATAAAATTGATTTGGATAAAGAGTTTGATCTAAATTATTATATTTTTTTATTGCCTAAGCAATATTATATAATACTGATTCTAATTTATTTTCAAATACACGTATTTCTATTGTTTTATTTAATCCATTGCTACTCGTCAAAGTAAGAGTAGTATTACCAGTTTTATTACCAATTAAACTATTCTCAGAAATAGTAGCTATAGAAGCATCTTCTAAATTATAGGAATTAATTATTGAAGATTCTGGTAGTAAATAACTATATATATTAACAGATTCCCCTATACAAGTAGAAATATTACAACTATCAATATATTTTATAGTTAATTGAGCTGAATTTGATGTAACTGTATTACCTAATGAAGCTACACAATAATAATATTTTCCATTATCTGATAATTTAGGAGTGAATGAGTATGAAGAAGAAGTAGCTCCAGAAATAGCTGTTCCGCCTCCAGAAGAAACAGTAGATACATACCATTGATATGATGAAGGTGTTTTAGAAAAAGTGACAGTAAAAGTTACATTATTACCATAAGTAATAGTCTGACTAACTGGCTATCCAGAAATGCTAATTGTATTAGAATAATTAGAATAATTATAATAATCAGAATAATTAGAATAATTATCATAATCAGAATAATTAGAATATTTAGAATATTTAGAATAATCAGAATAGTTAGTATAATTACCATATTCGCCATAAGCATTATATCTAGAATAAACGCCTTCAGTATAACTATAAGCATTATCAGTATCGGCTAAAGGTGAGATTGAATTATTGTTATTTCCACTATAAACTATTCCATTAACATCTAATCCATCTAATAGCCATTCAGATAATTTAGCAGACATAATGGCATCCTCCTTTTACTGCTCCATAAAAATAATTTTTAAATAAAATATTTTTTTTATCTTTATCAAAATATTGTAATAAAAAATCTACGGAGTTGAATAAATTTTTATACCAACTACAATAAGTATCAGGGGCGTTAAATAAATTTTTATTAATTAGATAATTATTTGGTAAACAACCGCCAGTGCAGCAATTAAACAATGGACAATCATTATTACAATTTTTATTAAAAATTTTATTTTCTTTATTTATTGAGTAAAGAGACTCAATTTTATTTATATTAATTGGCTAATTATCATAAATATTACCTAAATAAAAATTACTATCTTTATTTTCATTGGTTAAATGCCCGCAAGTATAAATATCTCCATTTGTTTCAAAAAACCCTTTTCTTTGAAAACAAAAACCACATCTATTTTTAGGAAGACAAATGTCTGCTGCTCTGAATAAATTATTTTCTTCTAAATAATCTTTTATAATTTTTTTTATCATCATTTCTTTCCAAGTTGCTGGAATTAAAGGTACTGTATAATTTTCAAATTTTTCTATAAAATATTCATTTAACTAATTTAATTGATTCTTATAAATCTATTCTATTTCAGAAGACCAAGAAGAAAAAACATCTGGTACAACATGACAATTTTGAAAACCTATTTCATCTAAATATTTTATAGAATCAGCTAAATAAGAAATATTATTAACGTCTATCGTTAATCTAGCTGTAGTATTAGGAAAATATTTTAATATGTTTGGTATATTTTCTGATAACTTATCAAATGTTGAATTGTTATTATTTTTATATTTTCTAGTAGCGTCTTGACTTTCTTTATTCCCATCTATAGATAACATAAATTTAATATTATTATTTTTACAATATTGTAAAATATCTTCTGTTAATAATAAACCATTAGTTGTAAACGTAAAATAAATATTTTTATTTCGTAATTCATTTTTATTCCAATCAATTATTGGCTATATTATATCATTAAAATGCAATAATGGTTCTCCGCCAAAAAAGCTAATATCTTGTGGTTCATTATTTATATTATTTTCAGACAAAAAAGTTATTATTTTTTTACAAGTATCTAATGTCATAACATTATTATCTTTATAATTTTCAAAACAATAAGTACAATTTAATTGGCATTGATGAGTAATTATTAATTGTCCATGAATTAAAGGCTAATATATCTTTTCTTCCATAATTTTTCCCCTTAATATGCCTAATTTAAAATAGCAGAAATTTTGCTATCAATTAGAAGATTAACAAATTCTGTTGTTGCTATCTAAGTATTATTAATATTAATATTAGGAGTAGGAGCTAAGGGAGTCCCAGTAAAGTTAGGTGAATCAATATTAGCTTTTAAATTTAAATTATCCTAAGTAATAAAATTATTTAAATCACTAGGAATGACATAATCAACACCGGCTGTAGCTGAAACTATTTTATTATTTTCTCCTTTTAAAATCCCTGAAATATTAATAGTAGTTTTATCAGAAATATCAGGGATACCCAAAGCAGCCTATCCAACTGATAAATTATTTATTTTTTCTTTTCCTAAATATAATCCCATAATTTATCTCTCCTTTTTCTTAAGTTCCATCATTAGACCAAGTGATTATTGTGGTAGATGAACTATTTGCTGCTATCTAATCATCAACATATTTTTTATTTGCGGCCTCTGTATCTGCTGTTGGAGTTTTTAAATTAGTAATTGTTTTGTTATTAATATTAATATTACCAGTCATAGTGCCACCAGTGAGGGATAAATATTTTCCTTTTACAACATCATCAGTTAATTCACTAACTTTTGTAGGTACTATAATATTAATGGTTTTATCAGTAGTAGCATTTGCTGTAAAAGTTCCAGCTGATGTGCCATTCTTTTGAATAGTTAATGTACCATTTCCAACAGATGGAATGGTAGGAGTATTTGATAAATCATTATAAGAACCAGAAGTAGCTACAGTTGCCAAGTCTGTCGTATTAGCCTTCTTACCTAATTCAGTTGCCATTGTAGTGGCAAAATTAGGGTCATTACCAAGTGCTTGGGCCAATTCATTTAATGTATCTAATGTGCCAGGGGCAGAATTAACTACTTCGGCGATTTTATTCTATACATAAGTTTCTGTCGCTAATCCGTCAGTCGATGGGATAGTCGGCGTATTAATTAAATCAGTATAATCGCCACTTGTCGCTACATTTGCTAATTCAGTTTTTTTAGGATAATCGGTAAGACTCTAATGTTGTGTAAGGTATCCAGCATCATTGTAAAATGCACTAAT
>JALFQD010000325.1 GCA_022785265.1 Clostridium sp.
AGCAAAATGTTCTGGTGCAAAGGCTGGTATTCCTTCAAATTTAAATCTTTTTGATGGCATACATAATGTATCTCCTATTGAGAATATTCCTGGATCAAATACACCAATAATATCTCCTGCATATGCCTCTTCAACAATTTCTCTATCTTGTGCCATAAACTGTTGAGGTTGTGTAAGCTTTATCTTCTTTTCTCCTCCTTGCATATGGACAACTTCCATTCCTTTTTCAAACTTACCTGAACAAATTCTCATAAATGCAATTCTATCTCTATGAGCTTTATTCATGTTTGCTTGTATTTTAAATACAAAAGCTGAGAAATTTTTATCAAAAGGATCAATTTCTCCCTTGCTTGAATTTCTTGGAAGTGGAGCTGTTGTCATCTCTAAGAAGTGTTCAAGGAATGGCTCAACTCCAAAGTTTGTTAAAGCAGACCCAAAGAATACTGGTGTTAATTCTCCTTTTCTTACCTTTTCTACATCAAATTCATCTCCTGCTATATCTAAAAGCTCTATATCTTCCATAAGCTTATCATGAAGTGGTTCTCCTAAGATTTCTCTAAATCTTTCATCATCTACACTTCCTTCTATTGCAGAAACTTCATTTTGTCCATGATTTCCACCATTAAAGGCTATTATTCTATTATTATCTCTTTCATATACCCCTTTAAAATCTTTACCTGAACCTATTGGCCAATTCATAGGGTATGTTTTTATTCCTAATTCATTTTCTATTTCTTCTAATAATTCAAATGGATCTCTTGCTTCTCTATCCATCTTATTTATAAAGGTAAATATGGGAATCTCTCTTAAAGCACATACTTGGAATAGTTTTCTTGTTTGATCCTCTACACCCTTTGCTGCATCCACTACCATTACTGCAGAATCTGCTGCCATAAGAGTTCTATATGTATCTTCTGAGAAATCTTGGTGTCCTGGAGTATCTAATATATTTATACAATGTCCTGCATAATTAAACTGCATAACTGATGAAGTTACAGAAATACCTCTTTGCTTTTCTATTTCCATCCAATCAGATACAGCATGCTTTGAAGCTTTTCTTGCTTTTACAGAACCTGCAAGTCTTATTGCTCCTCCATATAATAAGAACTTTTCTGTTAATGTAGTTTTACCTGCATCGGGATGAGATATAATTGCAAAAGTTCTTCTTTTTTCTATCTCTATTTTATAGTCTGACAAAGGCAATCCTCCTCATTTTTAACATTCATATTTTTACACACATTTTTTATTATATCATAAATTATATTCATATAGCTAAATATTTTAAATTATTTACAATAACTATCATATTTTTAATTAATATTATTTTATTTATATTCTTTTATAACATTTTAATTATACCCTATATAATTTTCTATATCAACTTTATTTTCTTATATTTTTAATATGATACATTATTTTTTTGAAAAAAATTTTATTTATTGTAATAAATTGTAATAAACTTTTATGAAAAGAAATTTATGAAAGCTTTTATTGTATATTCATTATCCTTGACTGATGCTAATTCCCTAATTGAATGCATACCAATTACTGCAGCTCCCATATCTATAACTGGTATTGATAAATCTGCTGAAACCATTGGTCCTATTGTTGTTCCTCCTCTTACATCTGACCTATTAACAAATTTTTGGCAAGGAACATTTGCTTCTTTACATAGTTCTTGGAATATTGCTGAAGCATAGCTATCTGTTGAATAACTTCCTGAAGCGGCCATTTTTATTACTGGTCCATTTCCAAGTATTGGTCTATTAGTTGGGTCATGCTTTTCTGATTGATTAGGATGTACTGCATGAGCTAAATCTGCTGATATCATTATTGAATTAGCTATTGCTCTAAAAAATTCTTCTTTGTTTTTTCCTAATGACAATGTTATTCTTTCTAATATATTCTTTAGTAAAGATGAATTTGCTCCTTGAGATGTTAAACTCCCAATCTCTTCATTATCAATACACACCATAACTTTTGTAGCTTTATTATTATTGCTTTCAACAAGTGCCTTTACACCTGAAAAGACCATCCATAAGTCATCTAATCTTGATGATGAAATAAACTCTTCATTTATACCTAAAAGACTTCCTTTTTCATGTTCATAAAGAAATAAATCAAAATCTAAAATATCTTCTTTTTCTACATTTAATTCATTCTTTATTATACTTAAAATTCCTACTACATCTTCTTTATCTTCAAGTTTCTCATTTATAAAGCCTAATAATGGTAAAGTATCTTTTTGTTTGTTAATTGCATATCCTTCATTAACATTTCTATTCATATGTATAGCAAGATTAGGAATAACTAATAAAGGTTTATTTATATTTATTAACTTTGTTACAGGCTTAAAAGGAGAATCTCCCTTTAAAGTTACTCTTCCTGCTAAAGATAAAGGTCTATCAAACCAAGTGTTTAAAATTGGTCCTCCATAAACCTCAGTATTTAACTTAACATATTTATTTTCAACAAGCATTTCTGGTGATGGTTTTACCTTAAAACAAGGTGAATCAGTATGAGCACCTATTAATCTAAAGCCTTCCTCTTCTATTTCTCCACTTCCTATTTCAAAAGCTATTATTGCTGAATCATTTTTTATCACATAACATTTATCACTCTTATTTAAATTCCATGCTTCACTTTCTTTTAACTCTTTAAATCCATTTTCATATAACATTTTCTTTACAGTATTTACAGCATGATATGCTGTAGGACTTTCATTTATAAATTCTAATAACTCATTAGCTAAATTTTTCATTTATTTTTTCCTCCAACACTTTACTTATTTTAATTATAACATAATATTATCTATCATTAACCACCATAAAATTATTCATATTTTTCAAATAATTTACTATACTTATATTTGATTAATATTTATAATTGGTATAAAATTAGTTTTATCTTTTTATCAATAAATATAAGAGGTGTTATTATGTTTTCAAAATTTCTTGTAAATACATTTATTAAAAATAATGAAGATATTTCTGATGAAAAAGTAAGAGGGAAATACATATTTCTTGGAGGACTTGTAGGAATAATATCTAACCTTCTTCTTTTTATTATTAAACTTTCTGTAGGACTTATTACTTCTAGTATAGCCATAATGGCAGATGCCTTTAACAACTTATCTGATGCAAGTTCTTCAATAATAACTATTGTAGGTTTTAAGCTTTCAGATAAACCAGCTGATGCTGAGCATCCATTTGGACATGGAAGAATTGAGTATATTTCTGCTTTAATCGTTTCATTTATGGTAATGCTTGTTGGTTTTCAATTTGTTAAGTCATCTTTAGAAAGAATATTTAATCCTGTAGATATAAAGTTTGAAATTATTCCTTTTGTACTTCTTTTAATCTCAATTTTTGTAAAAGTATGGCTTTCAAGTTTTAACAAATTTGTAGGAAATAAAATTGATTCTTCTGCTTTAAAAGCAGCTTCTGTTGATGCTCTTGGAGATGTTTTTACTTCTTCTTGTGTTGTTATATCATATTTAGCAGCAAAATTCACTTCATTTCCTATTGATGGATACTTAGGTACATTGGTAGCTTTATTTATACTTTATTCAGGATTTAGCTTAACAAAAGAGACATTAAATCCTTTGCTTGGCGAAGCACCAGACCCAGAGCTTGTCCAAAAAATTCAAGATATGGTTTTAAGCTATGATAATATAACAGGTGTTCATGATTTAATAATACACAACTATGGTCCTTGTAGATGCATGGCTTCTATACATGCTGAAGTTCCTTGTGATATTTCTATAATGGAAATTCACGAAATAATAGATAAAGCTGAAAGAGAAATTTCTGAAAAGCTTAAAATTTATCTTGTAATTCATATGGACCCGATAGCTATAGAAGATGAAGAAGTTAAAAAAGACTTTAACATGGTATGTGACATAATAGAAAAGGATGAACGTATTAAATCAATTCATGATTTTAGAGTTGTTGGGCAAGGGGAAGTTAAGAATCTTTTGTTTGATATAGTAATTGATTCTGAAAAAATGTTTAAAACTATGACTAAACATGAAACTCTTATAAATGAGATAAATAAAGCAGTAAAAGAAATCCATCCTAAATATAACTGTATTATAACTGTAGATAATGATTATTTATAATTTTATAAAATTAAAAAATGAAGCTGTTGCAAATGTAAATATTTATTAATGCAACAGCTTAACTATTATTTTTATTAAATATTAATACTAAAGAACCTTAGATAAGAAA
Organism: Clostridium sp.; assembly: GCA_022785265.1. GTDB lineage: Bacteria > Bacillota > Clostridia > Clostridiales > Clostridiaceae > Clostridium. The sequence continues at coordinate 4,230 of JALFQD010000325.1, forward strand.
TCCTTCGTTCTATCATTTTTAGGATTATTTAAAATCTCTTCTGGAGTACCTTCTTCAAGAATTTTTCCTCCATCAATAAATAATATTCTATCTCCTACTTCTCTAGCAAAGCCAATTTCATGAGTTACAACAACCATTGTCATTCCCTTTTTAGCTAAATCCTTCATAACATTTAAAACTTCTCCAACCATTTCTGGGTCAAGCGCAGAAGTAGGCTCGTCAAATAATAAAACATCTGGTTCCATTGCAAGAGACCTAGCTATTGCTATTCTTTGCTTTTGTCCTCCTGATAAGGAAGCTGGATAAGCATCCTTTTTATCTTCTAATCCAATAAGTTTTAAAAGCTCTATTGCCTTTTTATTTGCATCTTCAGCCTTTATTCCCTTTACCTTTATAGGAGCTAAAGTTATATTTTCTAAAACAGTTTTATGTGGGAATAGATTAAAATGTTGAAAAACCATTCCCATCTTTTCTCTTGTTTTATTTATATCATTATTCTTATCAGTAATATTTTTTCCTTCAAATATTATTTCTCCAGAGGTTGGTTCTTCTAATAGGTTAAGACATCTTAAAAATGTAGATTTTCCTGAACCAGAAGGTCCTATTATAACAACAACCTCACCTTTTTTAATATGCTCATTAATTCCATTTAAAACATTATTTTTTCCATAACTCTTTTTTAAATTTTTAACGTGAATCACTAGCCTTCATCCTCCTTTCAAGATATCCCATAAGTCTTCCTAAACTGAAAGTTAATACAAAATAAAGAACTGCTGATACTGCTAAAGGTTCTATACTCATAAAGGTTGCTCCAGTAACTATGTTTGCAGCAAACATTAACTCTCCAACACCTATAACTGATGCCATTGAAGATTCTTTTATTACAGCAACAAATTCATTACCTATAGCTGGTAAAATATTTTTAACAGCTTGAGGAATTACAATTTCTTTCATAGCTAAAGCTTTAGACATACCAAGACTTCTTGCTGCCTCCATTTGTCCCTTATCTACAGCTTCAATTCCTGCTCTTACTATTTCTGATACATAAGCTGCTGAATTTAGAGAAATTGCTATTACAGCTGATAAAAAGGCTGTTATATCTAAACCTAAAACCATTTTAGAACCAGAATAAACAAGCATTATCTGTAAAAGCATTGGAGTTCCTCTTATTATTTCTATATAAGCATTAGCTATCCACTTTAAGGGTTTTATTCCAAATATAGATAATTGAGAAGTTTTCATAAAGAAAAGAATTGCTCCAAGTATTGTTCCTAAAAATACTGTAATTAAAGAAATTTCTAATGTTATCTTTAATCCATTAAGAAATACACTTGCATATTTACTTAAAAAGCTTTGGTCTTGATTTTCAGCTGATATTTCATTAGCTTTTACTATAAAATCATCCATTTCTCCACTTTCTGTTACTCTTTTAATAGTACTATTTACTTTTTCTCTTAATTCATCATTGCCTTTTCTAATACCAATAGCATTACCAGTATCATCAGTTTCTACTTTTATATCAGATAAAACTAATTCAGGATTATTTTTTATAGCTGAACTTACTACTGGTGCTTCTGTAACTAAAGCATCTATTTTTTCAGTTTTTAATTCTAATACTAACTTTGTAACCTTAGAAAGTATTTGAATATCACTATATTTAACATTTTCTTCAACAAAGTCCTGTTGGGTTGTACCTAATTGTACTCCTATTTTTTTCCCATCTAAATCAGATAAATTTTTATATTTATCTTTTTCATCTGCTCTTACCAAAACTGAATGTTGTGATTGATAATAAATATCAGAGAAATCAATTTCCTTTTTTCTTTCTTCTGTTGGATTCATTCCTGATATTATAAGGTCTATTTGCCCTGCCTTAAGAGCTGTAATAAGATTATTAAACTCCATTTCTTTAATAACAAGGTCACAATTCATATCCTTTGCTATTTCCTTAGCAAGGTCAACATCAAAACCAACAACTGTATCTTTTCCATCTATCATAGCATGAAATTCATAAGGTGCATAATCTGCACTAAGTCCTACAATAAGCTTATCTCTGTTTGATGTTGTTTCTTCAGATTCATTTTGTGTAGTCTTTCCACAAGCTACCATAGATATGGTTATTAATAATACCATAGCTATGGTAATAAAGCTTTTAAAATAATTTTTCTTCACAATTATTATTCCTCCTATTTTTAAATAATACATAAATTATACATCAAAAAGTATATTTATTCATAGCCCATTTTTAATTTTTATTTACTCATTTATATCATTATTCTATTTTTAAACATATAATATAATAACTGAATTTATAAATTTACAAGGAGCTGGTGAATGGTTATGATGGTTTGCAAAGAAAGACATCTCTTTCCTGGTGGAAATACATCTAAAGGATTTTATTCATTCTATAGATATATACTAACTCAAGAAAATGCAAACAGAATAATTTGTATTAAAGGAGGTCCTGGTACTGGTAAATCATCACTAATGAAAAAAATAGGTTTATATTTTGCCAATTTAGGCTATTCTATTGAATATCATCACTGTTCTTCTGATAACAATTCTTTAGATGGAATATTAATTAAAGAAATTAATGTTGCCATGCTGGATGGTACTTCTCCTCATATTGTGGACCCATTAAATCCTGGTGCTATAGATGAAATACTTAACTTAGGTGATGCTCTAGATAAAGATATTTTAGTTAAAAACAAAAAAGAGATAATGAATTTAAATAAAGAAATAGGAAAACAATTTAAAAAAGCTTATAGATTTTTAGGAGCAGCTAAATATATTCATGATGATTGGAGTACACTAAATTCAGAATCTGTAAACCCAATAAAGCTTAATGAATTTATTGATGAATTAAAAAACAAATATCTTACTTCAAAATTATCTGGTTATGGTGGTGAAAGACATTTATTTGCTACAGCATTTACTCCTAATGGCATTATTACTTTTATAAAAGGACTATCTAATCAATTAGAAAATATACAAATTTTAAGAGGTGGTCCTGGATTAGGCAAAACTAATATTTTAAAAGCTTTTGGTCTTCAAGCACAAAAGCAAGGCTATTTTGTTGAATACTTACACGACCCTCTTGTTCCTGAAAGAATTGAAAATTTAATTGTACCAGAGCTTTCTTTTGGAATATTTACTACTAATGAAATAAGCAGAACATATTTTGATACAACAGATTTTAATTTAAAGGATTTATGCTATAAAAAAAGTATGTCTTGTAAATTAAATGATATTGTATGGGATAAACAAGAATTTGACCATTTAGTTGATAAAAGTATATCTTGCATAAAAAATGCAAAATCATTACATGATGAGTTAGAAAGCTATTATATATCTGCTATGAACTTTGATATGATTAATTCAATATATATTGATTTACTTAATAAAATCAAAGCTTATGTTTAATATTTAATAAATTAAACAATCTTAGGTTCATTACATTATTCAGCTGTTCCGGTCAACAAGCTCCAAATCACTGTTTCATAAAATAATGAACCTAAGATTGTAACAAACATAATTAATATAAAAATTTTATACTAAACTACTATTAGATAATATAATAAATTAATATTTAATAACAGCTAATCTATGAAGTGCTCTTGTGCACATTATATATTTAACTAGGTTGTTTATTTTTCCGTTTTCTAATAAAATAACTCCATCAAATTCTAGTCCTTTTGCATAATAAGCTGGAATAAGAACCTTTCCTCCTGTATAAAAAATATCATCTCTATCAAAGGTTAATATTTTAATTTTTTCTTTTAATAATGGAGATATTTTTCTTAAACATTCTTTATCTTTAGTTATAACAGCTATACTTTCAAGTCCTTCTTCTTCATAATCTTCTATTATTGAAATTATAGTTTCTATCATATCTTCTTCTGATTCAGCTTTTTCTTCAATGACAGGTTCTCCATTTCTAACTAAAGGTACAACTTTGTTTTCATTTAAAAATTTATTTGCATATTCCATTATTTCTTGTGTTGAACGGTAGCTCTTTTCTAATTTAAATAGCTCTATATTATCTCCAAAAAGTTCTTGTAAATTAGTCATAGCAGGTTCTTCTTTTGTTGTTATTAATCTTTGATTTGTATCACCAACTATAGTAAAGCTTTTACAGCCTGTAAGCTCCTTAATTAACTTAAATTGAGTTAAATTATAATCTTGAGCTTCATCTATAACCACATGTTTTATTTCTTTTTTGCACTTTTTACCCTCTAGTACAACCATAAAATATAATATTCCTGCAAGATCCATATAGCCTAATTCATGAGTTTTTGTTACCTTTTTATATAGTTCTACTATATTTTCATGCTTTATCCATTCATCAAGCTCTGCTCTAGAATTCATAACTTCTCTTACTATTTCTCTTATTTTTACTCTTCTAAGAAACTCTAAGTTATTTCTTTCTATAACAAGTTCTTCTTCTGATAAATTTGCTATTTTATCTTGAATATCTTTATTTAATTTTCTAACCTTTTCATCTCTTTTATCTTTTATTTTAGAAGTTAATATTCTTCTTATCTTTTCACTTCTTCTAAATAAAGGCATATAACTATAATATTTATCAAATAATTCTCTTATTTCTTCTACAGATACTATTTCTTCTTCATAATATTTTACAGGTTTTATTTTGAAATAGTTTTTATTCATATTATCAAGTTCATTATCTAAAAATCTTATAAATTCTTTTGAGCTTTTGTATTTATATTCATTTAAAACCTCTTCATGACCTGTCATTGCTTCTTCCATATACTCTGAAAATCCTTTAACTGGTTCTTCTAAACCTATTTCATTTATTGCAAAATTTTCAAAGGTTGTTTGTTGTATTCCTCCACTTTCCCCTAGTGAAGGTAATACTTGAGCTATATAATCAATAAATATATCATTAGGTCCTAATATAAGAACTTTATCTCCAAACTGCTTTCTATAGTTATATAAAAGATAGGAAACTCTATGTAATGCTATTGTTGTTTTTCCTGAGCCTGCTACACCATTTACAACAACTACTTTTTCTTTAGGTGCTCTTATTATGTTGTCTTGCTCTTCTTGTATGGTCATTACTATATCTTTAAGTTTTTCTCCAGAATTTGAAGTTAAGACCATTTGTAATATTTCATCTTTTACATCTACTGCAGAATCAAATATTCCTTTAAGTTCACCTTTCTTAATTATAATTTGTCTTCTTCCAATTATATTTGCTTTTATTTGCCCTACTGGTGAAGAATATTCAGTTTCTCCAAGGCTTCCTTTATAAAATAAACTTGATATAGGAGCTCTCCAGTCTACAATAACTGGTTCATAAGTATCTTCTGGAGTTAGTCCAAACCTTCCTATATAAAGTTCTTCTGCTCCTTCATCTTCTGTAAATGTAATTTTTCCAAAGTAAGGGACTTCCTTAAGTTTTGAAAACTCACTTAACCTTTTATCTATTGTTTTAAAAGCTTCTTCCTTTACATATGCTTCATGGTCAAAGTAATCTATTATTTTATCTTCATCATCTTTATATTCTTCTACAGCTTTTTTTCTATAATCTATAATATACTCTGTGACAGCTTTTCTTTTCTCTATATATTTTAGTATTTCCTCATTTAATATTTTTAATACATCTTTTAGTTTATTTTCTTCTATTAAAAATTCTAAATCCTTTTCCAAAAAAATTTACACCTCCAATAAAATTAAAAGTGAAAAGGTAAAGTAAAGCTTTTTAAAACTTTTAGTCACTTTATCACTTTTCACTCTTTCCTTAATATTTAAAAATTATACTTCTGAATCATTATTTAAGTTTATATATTTCTTTTCTCCAACCTCTACAAATTCATCATCACATAAATCTTTAGCGATTTCAGCTTGAGTTTCTGAGTCTCCATCTTTTTCACCCAAATTTTCATTGTTAGAAGTATTTTTCTCTTCAGATTCTTTAGAAAGATTTATACTCTCTTGCTTTTCATCAGATTCCTTTTTTTCTTCTTTTTTAAGTTCAGGATATTTCTCACAAACTACTTCCATGAATTCATCACCAAAAATAGTTTCTTTTTCAAGAAGAATTCCTGCAATTTTATCTAATAAATCTCTATTTTCTCTTAATATCTTTCTCGCTTCTTCATGAGATTCTCTTATTATCTTTAATACTTCTGCATCAATCATTGTAGATGTTTCTTCACTACAATTCATAACTGCTCTTCCATCAAGATATCTATTTTGAACAGATTCTAAGCCAACCATATCAAACTTATCTGTCATACCATAAATAGTAACCATATTTCTTGCTGTTTGAGTGGCTCTTTCTATATCATTAGAAGCACCTGTAGAAACTATATTAAATACCTCTTCTTCTGCAGAACGTCCTCCTAGCATAACCTTAATTTGATTCATAAGTTCATCTTTAGATATTAAATATTTTTCTTCTTCTGGAAGTTGCATTGTATAACCTAATGCTCCCATAGTTCTTGGAACTATTGTTATTTTATGTACTGGGTCGGTACCTTTTAATAAAGCTGCTACTAATGCGTGTCCAACCTCATGAAATGCTACAATTTTCTTTTCCATTGGAGATAATATTCTATCTTTCTTTTCTTTTCCTGCTATTATTACTTCCACAGCTTCTCTTAAGTCTTCTTGAAGAACTTGATTTCTTTTATTTCTTACAGCTCTTAATGCAGCTTCATTAACAATATTTGCTAAATCTGCTCCTACAGCTCCAGGAGTACCTTTTGCTATTTCTTTTAAATCAACATCTGCATTTAAACATACATCCTTAGCATGAACTTTAAGTATTGCTTCTCTTCCTATTAAATCAGGTCTATCAACAATAACTCTTCTATCAAATCTTCCTGGTCTTAAAAGTGCCTTATCTAATATTTCTGGTCTGTTTGTTGCTCCTAGTATTACAATACCCTTAGAAGAATCAAAACCATCCATTTCAGATAATAATTGATTTAATGTTTGTTCTCTTTCATCATTACTTTGGTATTGATTATCTCTGCTCTTACCTATTGCGTCAATTTCATCTATAAAAATTATACAAGGAGCCTTTTGTTCAGCATCTCTAAATAATTCTCTTACCCTTGATGCACCAACACCTACAAACATTTCAACAAAGCTTGAACCTGATAAAGAAAAGAAAGGAACTTTTGCTTCACCTGCTACTGCTTTTGCTAAAAGAGTTTTTCCTGTACCTGGAGGACCAACCAAAAGAACACCTTTAGGTAATTTTGCTCCAATTTCCGTATACTTACTTGGACAATTTAAAAAATCTATTACTTCTTCTAATGATTCTTTAGCTTCTTCTTGTCCTGCAACATCTTTAAAAGTAACTTCTATTTCATTTTCATCATAAACCTTGGCTTTGTTTTTGACTATGCCACCAACTCCACCACCCATTTTATTCATTGCCTTAGAAAGTACAAACTTCCAGAAGAAAAACATCAAAAGTAATAATGGTACCCAATTTATAAGTATTTCTACTATTAAAGTTGTTTTTTCATTTTTTGCTTTAAAATCTACTCCTGCATCTGTCAAATCCTCAACAAGATTAGTATCACTAACTCTTAAAGTATATAACTCTTTTCCACCTAAGCCTGTATTGCTCTTTGGAGTAATTGTAATCCTATCTCCTGTTATAATTGCTTTTGATATCTTTTGCTCCTTAACTAGTTGTTTAAACTCACTATAACTTATTTCTTCTTGAGGAGTTGTAGGTAAAAATAATTGTACAATCAATACTAAACCAAGTATTACTGTCAAATAAAAAAATAAATTAAACTTTTTCCCATTGTTTGGCTTCTGCTCCATATATTTGTCACCTCTTTCGTATATAAATCTATTCTATCCATCCAAAATCACTAAATGGATATACCTTTATTTGAGCTTTAGCTTCAATATATTTTCCATCAATATATGGATTATTCCACAATCTTGAATCATTAGATACTGGACGATTATCTCCTAAGAAAAAATAACATCCTTCTGGAACTTTATAAGTTCCATATGAATGGTCTGTATTTTTTACATAATCCTGATTTAGCTCTTCTCCATTTACAGATACCTTTCCATCTGTTATTTCAACAGTATCTCCTGGTAAACCAATAACTCTTTTTATTAAAGTATCTTTTAACTCTACTGAATAGAATACTAAAATATCTTCTCTTTCAATTTTATCTAAATCATATATTTTGCTTACAAATAATCTATCACCAATATTTAAGGTTGGTATCATTGAACCACTTGGAATTCTTACTTGAAATACTAAGAAATTTTTTATAAACAATGCTATCACAAGAGCTATTGCTAGTGGAAGCACCCAATCCACAATAAAAGCTTTCTTTTTGCCTTCAAATTTCATTTAATCTTCCCACATTCCTTTCATTAATTTATCAATTCTTATTTTTCTTTTTTTAGTTTCTTCTATATCTAAAAAAAATCTATTATTTTCTTTTTTTAAACAATCGCCTTCTTTAACCTTTTCATCAACATTATTTTTATTAAGATTTATTATATGCCCATTATCATCTTGAAGCACTATGATATTTTCTTCTATTCTATCTACTATATAAAACATTTTTTTCACTCCTTTATTACTTGTTTTAAAGCAATAAAAAATAGCATGAATTAAGTATATCATAAATTACAATTTAAAAAAGCATAAATTTTTATTAAAATTTTATAAATTTCTGTATTTGTCCATTAATTCACTCATTGCTTTTCCAGAAGTAGGAGGAGTATATGTTATTGCATTAGCACCTGCTTCTATAGTTTCTTTTATTGTATCATCATTTGGTCCACCTGTTGCTATGATAGGAAACTCTGGAAATTCTTCTCTTATTTTTTTTACAATTTTAGGAGTATCTGCCCCTCCTGAAACATTTATAATAGTAGCTCCAGCCTCTATTCTTTTTTCTATATCATCTTTTTCTGAAACTACAGTTACTACTACAGGTATGTCTATTGTAGACCTCACTTTTTTTATAATATCATCTTTAGTTGGAGAATTTAATACTACTCCCATAGCTCCTTTAAACTCTGCATCTAGTGCAAGATTTATAACTCTTTTTCCTTGAGTTATTCCTCCACCAACTCCACAAAATACTGGTACATCAGCTGCCATAATAAGTGCTTGTGTTATAAGTGGTTGAGGAGTAAATGGGTAAACTGCTATTATAGCATCCGCATTTGTATTTCTTATAATTGCTACATCTGTTGTAAATAATAAAGATTTTATTCTCTTTCCAAATATCTTTATTCCACCACACTTTCTTATAATTGGTGGAACTTCAACTACATGGTTTCTTAAAGTACCTTTTATCTCAGGAAGAAATTTACTTTCCTTTTCCATAAATATACAACTCCTTTTAAAGAACCCTCTTTTAAAAATTCATTTATATTACTATATCATAGTGAAATTATTACTACAATATAGTATTTACAAATTTATCTAATAGAATAGTATTCTTTTAAACAATTTATAAATTTTTCACATACTTATCAACTTAATTTTAACTTCTTCAAAAAAGAATAAGCCTGATTAATTAGAATAACCTTAAAAATAATTTTAAAGTTATTTTAACTAACCAGACTTCTAAAAAATATGAGGGGTATCATCAATACAACTTTAGTTTACCCTATATTTATTAAATTTAAATAAAATCTTTATTATAACTTTGTAAAAAACTTATCAATTATTACTTTGCTTTTTTTAGGCTTACTAGCTACAAGGCAAGATAAAAAGGCAGACTATATAGCCCACTTTTTATCTCCTGTAAAGTTAACATTTAACCACTTATCTAATTGTATATCACTCATACTTCTATATACATATTCTCTTACATTATCCATTTCTTCTAACTTATTAAGCTTTGATTGTTCATTAAATACAAAATCTATCTCTATTCTAAGTTCTTTTCCTATTTTACTTACTCTTGTTATAGACTCTTCAAAATTATATTCTTTTTCAACATCCTTAACTATTGTATAAATTTCATCATTAATATCTTTATCTGCATTTCTGTTTAATATTTCTTTAAAGCTCTTAATTAAAGTAGTTATTGGAACTCTTATAAATATAGCTGATGTAATTACAACCATAAGAGGGTCTATATACTTTGATAAATATGCTAAAGATGTTTTATTTAATATAGTACATATTAAAAATCCTACAAGTACAGCAACACTTACTAATGTGTCCATAAGCCATTGATTACTTTCAGCTTTTATTATATCTGAACATATTTTTTTATTATTTCTAACTAAAATTCTATAAACAACTAGACATCCTAATATAGAAATTATTGAATATCCTAAAGCAAGTTCTGCATCTACAGCCTTTCCACCTCTTAATATTTCTTTTGCTGAATTTATAAAAGTAATACTACACATAACTATTAAAACTATTGAATTAAAAGCAACTGTAAGTGGCTCTAAAACTCTTTTTCCAAAAGGAAACTTTTCAAAATCATTTTTACTTATATATCCTGTTATAAAAATAGCTAATATTGATAAAAATAAACTGATTAAAGAATATAAACCATCAAATACTATCATACTAGAATCAATTACTGTTCCCCACACTACTCCTAAAACAGCAAAAAATAAAGCTCCTAATGCTGATAACATTAGCGTATTTTTTTCACTTTTCATTTTTTTCACCTCATTAAATCTCTTTAATAATATTATATTCTGTTAAAAAATCCTTAACAACTCACTAAAATGAGGTATATTTTATACTTTTAATAGATATAAGCACGTCTTACATTTTATAGAAATAACGTAATAGTACTTTAAATTCTATTTATTAGTCCTTATTTAACTTATTAATACAAAAAAAATAAAGTAAATTTCCTTATTTATTTAAGTAAATTCACTTTATTTCTTACTTTTTTCATTTTCCTCTATTTCTTTATTAATTCGTATAAACTCATTTATAATTCTTTGATTTAAATCATCTATGGATAGGTTTTCGCCAGGACATAATGTGTCATATACATCTCTATGTCCTACTATGTTAGTTAAATTATATTTAATAATCATATCAACAGACAATTTTACTAAAGATTCCATTTGTGCTTCAGTAGGGCTTGTCTCCTCAAAATTCCCCTCTAATGCAATTCCAATACTGTCATTATTATTTTTTTTAGCATGAGCACCTACTGCCACTTCTGGTCTTCCTCTATAAATTGTTCCATCTGACCTTATGTAAAAATGATAACCTATCCCAGCCCATCCCTTTTGAATATGAACCTCATTCATTCTTTCTGGCGTTTTTCCATTATCTGATGTATGGTGAATAATAAGCCTCTTAGGTATGTTTGTATACTCAAGAGCCTCATTCCATGTATAATTAACCTCTTGTATGTTTAATTTCTTTTCATAATCTTCTCTTATGTTTGTAAAACTACTTAATTTATATTTTTCTTTAATATTTTTATAAACAAAATCTATATATGTATAACTTTTTTCCGTTGTTACACTTTTGCTAATTTCAGGTTTCTCAGTTACAAAACTTTTAATTATATTATATATACCTATTGGAATTGATAAAAGTATACCTAATGCTATAAAAAAACATATTATTCTTCTTCTTTTATAGTTAGGTCTTTTTCTTACCTTTTTTTTATTCCCCATCCCCATTACCTCTCAAAAATATTTTTTCAAATTAATTATAATACTAAATAATTACTAAAAGCTTACATATTGTTAATATTTTTTTAATTTTTCAAAATAAAAAAGTATTAATTATTACTTTGCTTTTTCCGTCGACAGGCTCCAAGTCAACGCAAAGTAATAATTAATACTTTCTAACCAAATGAAAGGAAATTCTTAAACTTGTTTCTTTTATTAAGCTTTATTATTAACTTAG
>JALFQD010000254.1 GCA_022785265.1 Clostridium sp.
GTGATTAGTTTTCAGAAATCTGATAATAATATATAATAGAAAAAAAGATGAATTTAAAAATATAAAAGTGGAGCAAAAAATGAAAGAAACAGATTTAACAAAAGGCAAAGTTATAAGAGTTATAGCTTCTCTTGCATTACCTATAATGGGAAGTTCTTTTCTTCAATTTACATATAATTTAATTGATATGATTTGGGTTGGAAGGCTTGGAAGTGATGCTGTAGCCAGTATAGGCTCATCAAGTTTATTTGTAAATATAGGATATGCTATAAATGCCTTAGTTGTTATAGGAACAGGAATAAAGGTATCTCATGCAATTGGAAAAAGGAACAATAGAGAAGTAGATGAATATATAAATTCAGGAATAATAATTAATACAATAATAGGAATAATATTTTCACTTATATTAATTTTATTTGGTAAAGCTCTTATAGGATTTTTAAACCTTAAAAGCTATCAGGTTGAAAAAGATGCTTATTTGTATTTAGCTATAAGTGCACCTATTTTATTTTTTAATTTTTTCAATCTATTATATACAAGAATATTAGGAAGCTTTGGAAATAATAAATTAGCATTTAAAATTAATGCAATAGGGGTAATAATAAATATAATACTTGACCCTATAGCTATTTATATTTTAAATTTAGGTGTTCTAGGAGTAGCTCTTAGTACCCTTTTTGCAAACATTTTAATTTTTATTTTATTAAAGATAAAATCTAATGGTACATTAAATTATAAAAGAAATGTAAATATAGATAAAAATAAAATAATAGAAATTATAAAGCTTGGCTTTCCAATGGCTTTTCAAAGAGTTTTATTTACCATAATAAATATACTTCTTGCAAAAATAATAGCAATTTTTGGAGCAAATGCAATAGCAGCACAAAAGATAGGGGTACAAATAGAATCTATAACTTATATGATAATTGGAGGCTTTAATGGAGCAGTTGCAAGTTTTACAGGACAAAACTTTGGAGCAAAAAAATATGAAAGAATAAAAGAAGGATATACTTCTTCATTAAAAATAGGAATAATATATGCACTTTTTACTGCCATTTTATTTATATTTTTAAATAGACCTATAATCATGCTTTTTATAAAAGAAGAAGAAACAATACATATAGCCTCTTCATATTTAAAGGCAGTAGCTTTTTCAGAAATATTTAGTGCAATAGAAATGATATCAAATGGTTTATTTACAGGTATAGGAAAGCCTAAAATTCCAGCTATAATAAGCATTTTATTTACTAGCCTTAGAGTTCCATTATCTTTAATATTAATAAAACCATATGGAATAAATGGAGTTTGGTTAAGTATTGCTATATCAAGTGCTTTAAAAGGAATTATTGCTTATTTAGTTTATTATATAAAATTAGCAAATTGTACATCATATAATGAATAGAAATATTAGAATCTATAAAAGTAGAGAATTTTAATAAAATTTATATATAAAAATTAATTTAAAATGGAGGAATAAAAAATGGAAACAAGAACTGAAAGAATAGAAAATATGGCAGGAGGGAAAGGTCATGCCATAGTAAAACACATACTAGGAAAGGAGCAATTTGATGGAAAAGCAAGATTATATGCAGAAGTTACATTAGAACCAGGATGTTCAGTAGGATACCATGAACATCATAATGAAAGTGAAACATATTATATTTTGTCAGGAGAAGGACAATATAATGATAATGGTACAATAAGGACAGTAAAAAAAGGAGATGTTACATTTACAGGAAGTGGTTTTGGACATGGAATGGAAAATGTAAGCAATGAAAACTTGGTATTTATAGGATTGATTCTTTTAGGAGATAAATAAAACTGTAATTATTTAAATTTATAATTATTAATAACAAAAACTTCTTGAAGAATAAAGAGGTGAAGAAAATGACAGTCTATTTAAATACAAATACACCATTAGAGAATTTTAAAGAATTATTTAATGAAGAATATTTTGTAGATAAATCTATGATTTTAGAAAAAAATTTGTCTTTATACTTGATGAATGGGATTATATTTTTAGTCATAATCTTTTTGAAGAACATCAAAATGATTTTTTAGAATTTTTAAGAAATCTTTTAAAAGATAAGCCTTATGTAGCACTTGCTTATATGACAGGAGTTTTGCCAATTAAAAAATATTCAGAAGGTTCAGCACTTAATATGTTTAGGGAATATACTATGCTTAATGATAGAATATATGCAGATTATTTTGGATTTACAGAAAATGAAGTAAAAAGATTATGTTACAAAAATGGAAATATGGATTATGAAGAAATTAAAGAATGGTATAATGATTACATTACAAATAAAGGAAATAATATTTATAATCCACGTTCAGTTATATGTGCATTAAGTGATGAATATTGTCAAAGTTACTGGACCAGTACAGGTGCTATGGATGAAGTGTTGTATTATTTAAAATATAACATAGCAGAAGTAAGAGATGATGTAATTGAAATGGTGTCAGGAAATTCAATAGATATTATTCTTGAGGAAGAATATAGAGCAGGACAGAAAAATTTAGAAACAAGAGAAGAAATATATTCAGCTATGGTTATTTATGGATTTTTATCATATTATGATGGAACATTAAAAATACCTAATAAAGAATTAATGAAAGAATTTGAAAAAGCTTTAAGAGATGAATCCTTTGGAAAAGTTATGGATATTGTAAAAAATGATATAGCTTTTATATTAGAACTAAAAAAGAATAGCACACCAGATGAAGCTATAAAACAAATAAAAGAAAAGAAATATGCTCAAAAATTTATACAAGAAAATGAAGGCAAAAAAATATTAGCAATTGCAATATGCTATAATTCTAAAAGTAAAGACCATGAATGTAAGATAGAAGAATTGTCATAAAAAATAAATGTTAAAATATTTAAAATAAGAATAAATAAAAAATATAAATTCATATAATTTTGCTTGATTAATACAAAATTCGCAATAAAATTACATATAATATCAATAAATACAAAAATCTTGATATTATATGTGTAATCAGTTATACTAATAGTATATTATACAACTGAAACAAAAAATATCATGTGAAATTATAGAACTATAAAATATAAATAAAAAAAGCATTATAGAAAATGGTTCTATTATGCTTTTTTTATTTATATATAGAATGGGGATTATATATAGGTGAATGCAGATGAAAAAGAAAACGTTTTTAACAAATAAAAAAACAAAAAACAAAAAACAGTAACTATATTATTTATAATTAATATTTTTAAAGAATAAAAAGGAGGAAAAGACATGACTATAAAAGATAATATTTTATCTTATTTAAAGAAAAATTCAGTAAAAGTTTGTGATGATTGTTTAACTAAAGAACTCAATTTTAATCAAAGACAAGTAGCCTTTTCTAATTGTAAAGATTTATATAATAAAGGATTAATAAATAGAGATAAAGCTATATGTAATTTATGTGGAAAGGATAAAAATTGTAGTTGGAATAAAGATGAGTCTTTTATAGAAAAAGAAAATTCAACATTAGTACAATCTGTAAATAGAAAAGAGTTAATTAATACAAAGCTCCCAACTATTTCTGATAATATATATCAAAGTATCAATGTTTTTATGAAAAATGTATTAGATAATTTAATTGATGTATATAACGAATTTAGTCTTCAGCACGAATTGGGAATATACCTTAGAGTGGCATTAGGAAGAAAATATAAAATTGAGTTTGAGAGGAATGTATCTTTTTTCAATATAAATAATAATACTTTAAAAAAGGAAATGGATATAGTGATATATACACCTGATTTTAAAGAAAAGTATTGTATAGAATTAAAATACCCAACTAATGGACAATATCCTGAACAAATGTATTCAATGTGTAAAGATATAAAATTTTTAGAACAATTAAAAGATAATGGTTTTACAAGATGCTATTCAGTAAATCTTGTTGAGAATTCTATATATCATAGTGGTAATAAATCAGAAGGAATATATATTAAGTTTAGAGATGAAAAAAGGCTTTATGGAATAATAGAAAAACCTACAGGAAGTAATTATGAATGTATTAACTTAAGTGGAGAATATGATATAAATTGGATAACAAATAATGAAATAAAAAGTTATTTTATAGTAAAGGTATAGGTAAAAGTTAAGGAGACAAAAATAATGAAAGAAAATAAAAAAGTTATATTTTGTAATATAGCATGGATGAAATATTACTTAGGAGAATCAGAAGATGATAAGCCAATAAATGGTGGAGAATATGTAAAAAAGTATGGTGAAGCTGTAGAAGCTACAAATTTTGTTGATTACAATCATTATTGTTATGGTTTTGTAAGATTTAATGGAGGACAGATTCATATAGAAAGATGTGATAAAGCATATAGTAATCAAGAACAAATAAATAATATTACTGTTATATGGGTTGCTTCTGATGGAAAGAAAAAAAGTAGAATAGTAGGATGGTATAGGAATGCAACAGTATATCGTTATGAGCAATGTAAAAAAGAATCTTCACTAGGAGGTTTAGATATTTATTATAGTATTAAGGCAAAATCTAAAGATTGCTATTTATTGCCAGAAGAAAACAGAACATTTATTGTTCCAAGGGCAAGTAGAGAAGGAGCTGGTAAAGGAATGGGACAATCACCTATTTGGTTTGCAGATTCTGAATATGCTCAAAATGAATATATTCCAAAAGTTTTAGAATATATAGATTCTTATGATGGTGAGTATATTAATTTTTTCAATTAGGGTGATATCATGGAGAAAAAAATTGAAGTAACATATGCTGGAACTATAAAAGTTATAAAATCAAATAATTTTAGAACTTTATATGAACATCAGAAAGAAGCAATTAAGCAAATGGATCAAATTGATAAAAAGGATAATTTTAGTTCATTATTAGTTTTACCAACTGGAGGTGGAAAAACAGTTACAGCAGTAATATGGATATTGAGAAAAGCCATAAATCAAAAGAAAAAGGTTTTGTGGATAGCTCATAGACATTTATTATTAGAACAGGCTGCAGATACCTTTCAAAGAAATTCATTTTTGGAATATCTTCCTAATATAAATTCATTTAATTACAGAATTATATCAGGAAAGCATGATAGACCAATAAATATTAGAGATACAGATGATGTATTAATAGTAAGTAAGGATAGTATTAATAGGAATATCAATATTTTAGATTCATGGCTTAAAAATCAAAAAGATATTTATATTATTATTGATGAAGCACATCATGCAACAGCAAAAACTTATAGAAAAGTAATTAATTATGTAAATGAAAAGGTAAACAATTGCAAGATTTTAGGGCTAACTGCTACTCCTTTTAGAACAAATAATAATGAAAGAGGATTACTTGCTAAGATATTTAAGGATGGTATAGTATATAAAATTGATCTTAAAGAACTTATAAAGAAGGGAATACTTTCTGTTCCTATTTTTGAAGAATGCAAGACTTCAGTAAAATTAGGTGATGGAATAGGAATTAAGACACTAAAAAATATACAACAATTAGATAATCTTCCAGATGACATTGCAGATTATATTGCTCAAAATAAAGAACGTAATAATATAATAGTAAAAAGGTTCTTAGAAAACAAAGAAAAATATGGGAAAACATTAATATTTGCAGTAAATAGAATACATGCTTTTGCTTTAAAAGGACTTTTTGCTAAAAATGGAATTCATGCTGAAGTAGTTGTTTCAGGAACTAAGGCTGAATTTATAGGCATTGATATATCAAACAAAGAAAATGAAAGAAATATAAATGATTATAAATTAGGAAAAATTGATGTATTAATTAATGTTAATATTCTTACAGAAGGAGTAGACCTTCCAGAAACAAAAACAGTATTCTTAACAAGACCAACAGTATCAAGTATATTAATGACTCAAATGATTGGAAGAGCATTAAGAGGTGAAAAAGCAGGCGGTACAAAAGAAGCATATATAGTGAGCTTTATTGATGACTGGAAAGAAAAAATTGCATGGGTAAATCCAAAATTACTTTTGGAAGATGAGTCAGAATTTGAAGATAGAAATAGTAATTATAAGAAAAGAAACTTAAGATTAATATCTATTTCAATTATTGAACAATTTGCCAAGATAGTTGATGATACTATAGATACATCAAAACTTGAAAATATTGATTTTATAGAGAGAATACCTATTGGTATGTATTTATTTTCATATATAGATGATAATAAAATTGAGTGTAATCATCAGGTAATCGTATATAATAGTACAAAAGAACAATATGATAAGTTTATAAATGATTTGTCATATATATTTGAGAAGTTTAAAGTATATGATGAAATAATTAATGATAAGAAAATAAATAAAATGGTAGAGTATATTCATAATACATATTTTATCAAAGAGGTTATTCCTTCATATGATAGTGAGGATATCATAAATATTTTAAAATATTATGCTCAGAAAGAATGTATACCAACATTTGTACCCTTCGATGAAACTTATAGAGAAAAACTTGATTTGGGATTTATGGCATCTGAAATAATAAAAAATAATATGAGGCGTTCAGAACTTAATGAATATATAGATAATATTTGGAATGATGATGCTGGTGTTGTTAGAACATATTTTGGCAAGAAATATTATTTTAGAAGTCAACTTGGTATTGAAATACGAAAGTTATTGAAACAAGAAAAAATTAATAAGTTTAATAAAAGTAATGTTGAATATGAAAAAAGAGAATTAAGTAAGCTTACACTTGATGAAATTTTAAAAATAGATTATAAATACGGAAGAGAAATTAAAGAAAATATATTTTCTAAGTATCAAAAGAAAGATGGTAATTATTATTGCAAAAATTGTGGATTTAAATCAAAATTCAAATCAGATTTTCAAATTGACCATATAAAACCAATGGCAAAGGGTGGAAGAACTATTGTAAGCAATTTGCAACTCTTATGTGTGACATGTAATATGAAAAAAGGAGACAAATATGATGAATAGTTATTTATATAAGCCTAAAGATTTAGCATGGCTTTTTGAAAATAGTAATTTTTATCTTAAATATGAAAATGAGGTACTTGATGATATATATAACAAAAGAAGTTATTTATTACCAGAAGAATATAAGTATGACAGGAATAAATTTGAAAAGGATATATATGATATAATTTATAAAAATGATAAAGATATATCCTTGGAAATTGGTGGAGTTAATAGTGATTTAGATGATATAGGAAGTTCTTTTTGTGTTAAATATGATGAAGAGGATGAAGATAGTATTGAATGTTTTTTTTATTGTACTTTTCTAAAACTTTTTTATGATCCAAATTTTAAATTAAAGAAGATAAAGCTTAGAAGTCTTTTAGAAAAATTTAATTATAAAAAAAGAACAAGTAAGATTGTTGAAAAAATTAATAATTTATTGAAAGAATTAGGAATGGAAATTTATGTGAAAAATCGTCAAAATTTTGATATAAGTAGTATTAATCTTGATGATTTTATTATTATAAAATTAAAAAAAGGGTATTGTTTATAAATTTTTATAGAAACTAAAGTATTATAAGGCTACCAAAATCTATTTTTATACTATCAGGAAATTATATATTTTGAAAACTGTGGATAACTTGCTAAGTTAATAATAAAGCTTAATAAAAGAAAGAAGTTTAAGAATTTCCTTTCATTTATGGTTATAACCCTAAAAAGTATTGAATATTTATATGTTATATTAATATAATATATATGAGGTGATTATATGTTTAAAAGAGAACTTTATATAAAAAAAATCAGACCATATATAATAAGCAAATAAATTAAAAGAAATAAAATATATTAAATAAATTTAATAAAAACTATTTACAAATTACCTCACTTAAGTTAATCTAGTCGTAGGAGGTGATTTTTTTATGAAATCAAAAGAAGTGTTAGCGTTATTGAGAGTAACTAGACCTACACTAACTAAATATGTTAAAGATGGAACTATTAAAGCTACTTTGCTTCCTAATGGTCAAT
>JALFQD010000259.1 GCA_022785265.1 Clostridium sp.
ACATTTTTTTATTGCATTTTCAAAGATTTCAAGACCTGCTTCAAGTTGTTCATCAGTCATAACAAGTGGAGCTAAGAATCTTATGACATTTCCATAAACACCACAATTTTCAAGCATAAGTCCATTGTTAACAGCTTCTTGAATTATTTCATTTACTAATTTAGGGTCAGGAGTTTTTGAAGTCTTATCAGTAACAAATTCTATACCAATCATTCCACCAAGACCTCTTACATCTCCAATAACATCGTATTTTTCCATCCATTCTTTATAAGTTTTTTGAACCTTTTCACCTATTTCTAAAGAACGATTAACTAAATTATCTCTTTCCATTATTTCTATTGTCTTAAGAGCAGCAGCACATGCTAAAGGATTTCCACAATAAGTACCACCTATAGTACCAGCTGCAACAGAATCCATAATTTCCTCTCTAGCTACAATAGCACTTAAAGGAATTCCAGCTGCTATTGATTTTGCAGTAGCTAAAATATCAGGTTCTACACCAGCTTCTTTCCAATATTCAGAAGCAAACATTCTTCCAGTTCTGCAGAAACCACTTTGAACTTCATCTGCGATTAACATTATTCCATAGTCATCACAAATCTTATGAACAGCTTTTATCCATTCTATTGGAGCAGGGATAAATCCACCTTCACCTTGTAATGGTTCAACTATAAATGCTGCTATTTCATTAGCAGGAGCACATTCTTCAAATACTTTGTATATTGTATCTATGTAATATTTAAATGCTTGTTCTTCTGTCATTCCTTCTGGTCTTCTGTAAAGATAAGGATATTCAGCTCTAAAAATTCCTCCTGGGAATGGTCCAAGCCCCTTTGCATAAGCCTTTTTAGAAGTTAATGCCATTGTAAGGTTTGTTCTTCCATGAAAAGCACCTGAGAAACATATTATATTTTGTCTTTTAGTAAAAGCTTTTGCTACTTTTATTGCATTTTCGTCAGCTTCTGCTCCAGAGTTTGCAAAGAAAGTTTTCTTTTTATCACCCTTAACAGGAGCTAAAGAATTTAATTTTTCAGCTAAAGCTACATAACCCTCATGAGTAACTATATTAAACATTCCATGAAAATATTTGTCAGCTTGAGCTTTAACAGCTTCAATTATTTCAGGATGAGAGAAACCAATATTTAATACTCCAACTCCTCCTATCCAGTCTAAAAATTTATTTCCATCAACATCTTCAATTATAGCTCCTTCAGCATGGTCAATAACAACAGGATATACACATTTTATAGCATCAGGAACAGCATTTTCACGTCTTTTAATTATTTCCTTTGCTTTTGGTCCTGGTAAAGTTTCAGTTATTATTTTTGGTAAATCAGTTCTTAACATAAATAAAATCCTCCTTGAATACAAAGATATAAATATTTTTAAAAATAAAAAACTGCAAGACAATAGAATCATCATCTGTGACACCATTGTCTTACAGTCTTAATTTATACTGAAATAATAACACAAAATATAATATTAAAACAACTTCCATAATGAATAAAAATTATTGTCCATAATGTACAAAAAACAAATTAAAAATAGGTAGAAATAATATTAATTTGGTTTTATAATAATTCAAGTAGATTATTTGTATAATCACAACAAATAAGAGAAAATATAATAAAGGGAGGTATAAGCTATGGACCATTATGGAATATTAAGCGTTTTACCAGCATTAATTGTTATTGTCTTTGCACTTGTAACAAAGAAAACCTTAGAAGCTCTGCTTTTAGGAACTGTCTCTACCTATATTATTATGTATGGGCTAGATTTTCCGTCAAAGTGGGCAGAAGCTTTCTTTAAAGCAGCAGGAGATGCTGATAATCAATGGGTCTTGATTGTTTGCGGTCTTTTTGGAAGTTTAATAGCACTTATAAGAAAGTCTAAAGGAACCTTGGGTTTTTCAGGAAAGCTTGAAAAGATTTGTAAAACTCAAAAAAAATCACTATTTATGACTTGGATTTTAGGAATAGTTATTTTTATTGATGAATATTTAAATATAATGACTTTGGGAGCTTGTATGAAAAATATTTCAGATAAAAAGAAGGTACCAAGAGAATCTTTAGCATACATAATAGACTCAACAGGAGCACCAGTTTGTGTGTTACTACCATTTTCAACTTGGGCAGTATTCTATGCCAGTGTATTTTATAAGCAGGAGGGAATTCAGGCTCTTGGATTTGGTGGAGATATTGCTACATATTTAAAAGTTATTCCATTTACTTTTTATGCTTGGGCCTCAGTTATTATAGTTCCACTTTTTATATTAGGAGTTATTCCTAAATTAGGAAAAATGAAAACTGCATATAAAAGAGTAGAGGAAACAGGGCAAGTTTATGCTCCAGGAAGTGAAAAATTTAATGCAGTATTAGTAGAGGATTATTCAGAGGGAAAAGGAGAACTAAAAGACTTTCTAATTCCAATTGGTGCTTTAATTGCAATTACACTTTTAGGAGGAGATTTATTTATAGCAGTAGTTGCTTCTATAATAATCTGTCTTTTCTTATATATTCCAAGAAAGAAAATGACTTTTAATGAATTTTGTGATTTATATATGCAAGGTTTTTGTGATATGATACCAACAATTGCAATAGTATTTGCAGCTTTTATAATGCAGATTGCAGCAAATGATATTGGTCTTCCAGCTTATGTGATAGAAACAGTTACTCCATATTTAAATGGAAATTTATTTCCAGCAGTAGCTTTTATGGTAGTTGCAGTTTTAACATTTGTTACAGGAAGCAACTGGGGAATTCCAGCAGTATGCGTGCCAATAATAATTCCACTTGGTTTTTCTCTTGGAGCAAATCCAATTTTAGTAATGGCAGCAATACTTTCTGGAGGAACATTAGGAAGTCATGCATGTTTTTATTCAGATGCAACAGTATTAACTTCAACATCTTGTGGTATAAATAATATGGACCATGCATTAAGCCAATTTCCTTATGCAGCAATAGCTACCATTATAAGCTTAGTAGGATTTATTATTTGTGGTATTGTGATGTAGTATAGAATTTGCTT